>JBAXYX010000224.1:0-3761 GCA_041670625.1 Lentimicrobiaceae bacterium
GCGCCTCCGATACGGCGACTGCGCACTTCTACATTAGGAGTCACATTGTTGAGACCTTTTTTCCAAACTTCCAAACCATCTTCTGAGGTTTTTTCAGATACTATAGCAATAGCATCATAGAATATTTCGAAAGCCAGGTTTTTCTTGCCTGTGTACATTAGGTTGTTAACGAACTTGGTAACAAGTACGTCATTGAACTTCGGATCAGGAAGAATGATTCTCTTTTTGGGTTTTGATTTCCTCATTGTTTATATACTTATCGGTTACCTGAAACCGGAATTATTTTTTTCCTTTACCTTTATCAGCCGTTGCTAATTTCCCGCCTTTTGGGCGCTTAGTTCCGTATTTTGAACGACGCTGGTTACGACCATCAACACCTGATGTATCAAGGGCTCCCCTGATGATGTGATATCTAACACCCGGAAGATCTTTAACTCTGCCACCGCGGATCATAACAATAGAGTGCTCCTGCAAATTGTGACCTTCACCCGGGATATACGCGTTTACTTCTTTACTATTGGTAAGTCGAACCCTGGCTACTTTACGCATAGCTGAATTAGGCTTTTTCGGGGTGGTAGTATAAACCCTTACACAAACACCTCTTCGCTGCGGGCAACCATCCAAAGCAGGCGATTTGCTCTGGTATGTCAACTTTTTACGTCCTTTACGAACCAATTGCGAAATTGTAGGCATATCAATACTTTTAAATTATTGTTTATCGCTTCTTTTCCCTATTTTTTAGGGACTGCAAAAGTACAATTATATTTGATTAATACAATGCGCTGGAAAAAAATAATTTAACCTTTCAGTCAACCTTTTAAAACCCTTTGTTTAAGCTGTAACAGCCAACTTGTGATCTTTGTTTTTTATCCAACAGCCGGATTTTAATTAATGGTGGGAGCTTGATAACCGGACAGACAATAAAAACCTTGCCTTCTTTCATTAGACCTAACCAACCTTCTATTTGAAGAGGCACTACTGCCCGCTGTTGATCGAAACCTATAAGTGTCTATATTTATCAGGTTCCCGTGATTCGTTAAAATCTCAGAAATATTCCCAATCCTTTGAACCGGTCAAACAACCAATCCTTTGAATTGAGGGTGCAAAATTAAGAATAAAAATCACACTTCCAACTTTCTGAAGAAAATAATTGAAGTTTATTTTAAAGTTTACTCCTGATGACTTGTCAATGGCACGCTATAGTGGTTATTTAATCAACATAATGCTCCCCCTCAGTCTGTTAATCTTACCGGTCAAATCGGCATACACTATCACCCAATCTTAGATATCAGGTGAAGCATCTTCACCATTCCGGCCTGATACAGGATCAGTGGTTTCAAATACCCTTTGCCCCCACCTGGTATAAATGACTAGTGAAAACTGCCTTATGCCGAATACTTATTACATGTTCATACCGATTTAATTACAATGAAAGGACTGATTTAACTATAGGGTTACCAGTTTACGAAAGGAGCAGACCGTTTTTTATTACGATTCCATAAACCTAATTGTACCCCTTTTATATTGACGGTTGAATTCACTAGTCCAATTTGTATTCCTTTTGTTTCAAGTGAAGTATTAAACAGTCCAATACATACTCCATTATTCTTCGTATAAAGATTCCAAAATGGATTTATTGATACTCCATTAATTTCCTTTCCCATGCTCATAAATAAGGATATCGATATACCGTTAATCTTATCCGTAAATGTTCCGAGTATTGAGATAATAATTCCATTGTGAATTGCTTTATATAGCGTTGAATCAACCCTTAACATTTCATTTAAGTACTCTTTTTCAGTAAGAGCTTTCTTGTAGGGATTATTCAATAGATAGAAGACTTGTAAAATTCCCTGACCGGGTATTTGAACATTCAGACCATGAGAGAACTTTGTATATGGCCTATTACAGATTGACTCTGAACCAATTGGACCAATAGAAACACCATAAATATTATGAAATGAAGAGGGTATGAAAGCAAATATAATTGCATTATCTTTTTCCTTGGTTTTTGTTTGCGCTTCACAATGAGTCAAGGATGCTAATACTAATATTAAAGTTATGAGTTCTTTCATATTGCTTGTATATTAGCCTTGGGCATATTACTATGCCCAAGGCGGATATCATTTATTGACACTCTACATTGACTATTGTACTTCCATTTCCAGATTGTGAAAAACTAACAGAACAAGTACCTTATAATCCTTAACCAACACATCTGCGTGGTAGCGTTTTTTTGAATACTTCACGTTTTAAATGCACTCCTGTTCTTATCTTTTAGTCAACAAATCAAATAACTGCTGATTAATATAATAATTGGAAGTTCCGAGTTTTTCTTTTCTGATCAGATTGTCGTCGGCAAGTTTATTAAGGTATTTTGCTGCTGTCAGACGGGATACACCAAGGTCATTTACTAAAAGCTCAATTTTTGTATATGGATACTTAAATAGACTATTTAATAATTCCTGACTATAGAATTTATAATCTTCCCTTATTTGGTGTTTATATTCTAACATTAAAGTCCTGATTTTTAAAATGAGTTCAATAGTTTCTTTTGAAGTTTCTTCAATTCCTTTAATCATAAATAAAATCCAGTCCTCCCACATTCCTTCATCACGCACTTTCTGCAGATATCTGTAATACTCAGTTTTATTCCTGATAATATACTTACTAAGATATAGGATTGGTAGTGTTTGTAAATTGGTCAGAATGAGGTAGAGTATATTTATTATTCTTCCTGTTCTACCATTGCCATCATAAAAAGGATGAATACTTTCAAACTGGAAATGAATTACAGCCATCTTAACCAATGGGTCAATATCCTGCATTTCAGCATTATTGATATACTGTTCCAGGTTAGTCATTAACTTCTCTATTTTAACATATTCCTGAGGGGGTGTATACACTGTTTCACCTGATGAGGCATCTTTCAGGGAAGTGCCTGGCAATTTACGAAATCCAGCTTTATTGTTTTCAAGCACCTCCTGAATTTGCAATATCATTCTGGTTGTTAATATTCCATCTTTAGAAATAAGCTCATATCCTCTTTTTAAAGCAGAGATGTAATTCTGAACTTCTTTAGCTTCTACTGACCGACAATCTATTTGTAGTCCTGATTTGTACAGTTCATCATGTGTAGTAATAATATTTTCAATTGCTGAACTATCCTTTGCTTCCTGAAGTCCCAGATTATTTATAAGGATAGTCTGATTCGGTATTATTGAAGCAATTCCCTTTAATTCAGCTAATGCAGCATGAGCCATAGGTAAGGCCTTCAAAACTTTTTTTGTCTCAAATTCTATATCCAGGGGTAATGGTGTCAAATTCCACGAAGTCATCTGTATAGTTTTTGCTAAAATCTATACAAAGGTAATGTCTTTTGTATAGAAAATGCATATTTCTTTACAAAGCAAGGTCTCTTTGTATAGAAAATTGAGAAATCTTTACAGAGGGCGGAGCATATATAAAGAAGAATTCAATTTTTAACTATCCAAACCAACTATATGAAAAAGATTCAATTAAAGCATTACCTTATCAACACCACACTTCCTTTCAACTTATAAACCTTCCGCACCATATTCGAATACGTAATCACCCAACTATAAACCCCATACAGTGCATCTGGTTACTTGGTGATACCCCCCCCTTGCTTGTGGCTGTCTGATCCGTTATCAATACTTTATCCGAGGCACCCATAATCCCTGCCTCGATAAATTTTAATCCTTCTGAAACCCCTGCCGATAAACTTTATTGCTGAATAC
>JBAXYX010000225.1:0-3719 GCA_041670625.1 Lentimicrobiaceae bacterium
ACAAGTTATCAAAGCCAATAAAATCCTGCTTGCAAACTTCCCTGAAATCAAACATACTGTTTGTAAAATTGGCGCCGGTGAAATCCCTACGGATCCTACACCTATGGAAACCGGCGATTATATCATCACGCTGAAAGATAAGGACGAATGGACATCTGCTCAGACCCGTGAAGAACTGGTTGAAAAAATGGAAGAAGCATTAGTCCCGTTGGCAGGTGTGAAATTTGAATTTCAACAACCTATTCAAATGCGCTTTAACGAATTAATGACCGGCTCCAAACAGGATGTCGCCATCAAGATATTTGGCGATGACTTGAATACGCTGGCCGATAAAGCGTCCAACGTTGAGAGTCTGATACAGGATATCGAAGGTATCGAGGATATCAATGTCGAGAAAGTAACCGGTTTGGCACAAGTACAGGTGGAGTATAATCGTGATCGGTTAGCTCAGTATGGTCTTTCTGTTGATGATGTTAACAAGGTTTTACGCGCTGCTTTTGCCGGAAGTCAGGCCGGTGTTGTGTATGATGAGGAGAAAAGATTTGGTTTAGTGGTCAGGCTGGATAAAGATTATCGACAGGACCTGGATGATGTTAAAAACCTGTCTGTAGCTCTGCCGGGTGGCGGGCAAATTCCGTTCAACCAGCTTGCGAGTATTGAAATTAAATCAGGGCCGGCACAAATAACACGTGAGGACACGAAGCGCCGCATTACTATCGGCTTTAATGTCCGCAATCGCGATGTGCAGAGTATTATCAATGATGTTTCAAAAAAGATAGATGCACAAATTAAATTGCCCATGGGATATTATGTCACCTATGGAGGACAGTTTCAAAACCTGAAGGCTGCACAGGCTCGTTTGTCCATTGCCCTTCCGGTCGCTCTGTTACTTATATTTGTTCTGTTGTACTTTACATTCCACTCGGTAAAACAGGCCCTATTGATTTTTTCAGCCGTGCCTATGTCGGTTATTGGCGGAATCCTTGCACTTTGGCTGCGAGGAATGAATTTTTCCATCTCGGCAGGCGTTGGTTTTATTGCCCTTTTTGGCATCGCTGTTCTGAATGGAATAGTACTTATAGCTGAATTTAATCGTTTGGAGGCAGAAGGAATTACTGACATCACTCAACGTGTATTAAAAGGTCTGAAAATACGATTCCGTCCGGTCATTATGACAGCCGCAGTTGCATCGCTCGGTTTCCTGCCCATGGCCTTATCAACATCTGCCGGTGCCGAGGTTCAAAAACCGCTTGCCACGGTGGTTATTGGTGGTTTGATTACCGCAACCCTGCTTACCCTTATGGTTCTGCCAATCTTTTATATATTCTTCTCAACGCATTCGTTCAAGTCCCTTTTCAGGCGGAAATCAGTAAATATATTGCCTTTAATACTCTTGTTATTAGTTGGTTTTGCCGGCACAGGTAACTCTTATGCACAGCAAGTAAGGACTATAAATGTAAATGAGGCCGTTCAAATGGCACTCGACAGCAGCCTGGTTGTTCGTTCGTCAGCTTATTCAGTTGATTTGCAGAAAGCACTGAAAGGAGTTTCATGGGATATCCCTAAAACAGATATAGATTTTGAATACGGACAAATGAATTCCGGTGACAACGATAACAGTTATACCATTTCACAATCGTTTTCTTTTCCTTCGGTTTATATGAATCAACATAAACTGGCTGAAGCGAATGTTCAAAGCAGTCGTTGGCAGTTAAAATCAACACAACTTGAAATGGCTACCCTGGTAAAACAACTCTATTGGCAATTGGCTTATCTGTATTCAAAGCAAAAGTTATTCTCGTATCAGGATAGTTTATATGGCGGTTTCCTTAGAGCTGCAGAACTACGTGCCAAGACGGGTGAAACTAATCGGTTGGAGATGATATCTGCTCGCTCACAAAGCCTTGAAATCAAGAATCAACTACAGCAAATTGAAGCTGATTTGGTTATTACCAATCACAAACTCCAGACTGCATTGAATTCTTCCTTATTGCTTTATCCGGCCGATACCGTATTAAGACGTATAGCGTATTCTCCGGGTGATGAAACTAATTTAAGCAATCATCCTTCTACCGGATATATAAATCAGCAAATTGAAGTCTCCCGTCTGGAAAAGAAACTTGAGTTGAGCCGCATGCTGCCTGATATCAAAATAGGCTATTTCAGCCAAACCATGCAGGGCAGCACACAGGAAGTTGATGGAATACCGCGTACATTTGGCATTAATGACCGCTTTACCGGTATTCAGGCAGGCATTGCTCTCCCCCTGTGGAGTACACCTTATATAGCCCGATCGAAAGCTGCAAAGATCAAGGAACAGGCCGCTGCTAATGATGCATTGTACTATTCAAAATCCATTTTGAGTAATTACCAATCCCTGCTGCTTGAATATTCCAAAAACAATAGCAGTGTTCATTATTATGAAAATCAGGCGTTACCGGAAGCTGATTTGATCATAGAACAATCTACCCAAAGTTACCAGGCGGGTGATATGGATTATCTGGACTATATACAAAATCTCAATCGTGCCTTGAGTATCAGGCAAAACTATCTCGATGTAGTTAACCATTACAATCAAACCATTATTTCCATCGACTTTATCACAGGTAAAATCTTCTAAAACATTAAAGAACCATGACAAAATATAAATTCATATTGCTCATCATTTTCTCCGCTTTTATCTTTGCAATGTCCTCGTGCAATGCTGATAGTAAAGAGTTAACAGAAACAAAGGAAACAGAAAATATTCCTGAAAACATCGTAGAATTGCGTGATGATCAAATTAAACTTGCCAACATTGAAACCGGGTCCATTGAATTCCGCTCATTGAGTGGTACACTCAAAGCAACCGGTATGGTTGCATCGGCACCGCAAAATCTGGCATTGGTTAGTATGCCTATGGGTGGTTTCGTCAAAAAAACAACCCTTATGCCGGGGGCATCTGTCGTGAAAGGTCAAACACTGGCCATAATCGAAAATCAGCAATTTATTGAAATTCAGCAAAACTATCTGGAGTCAAAGAACAAGCTGGAATACGCGGAGGCTGATTACAACAGGCAGCGTGAACTATTTAAAAATGAAGTATCATCAGCCAAGAATATGCAGTTCATCACATCTGAATATAAAAGTCTGAAAATACAGGTCAGGGCTTTGGAACAAAAATTGGCTCTTATTGGTATTAACCCTTCCGGTTTAAATGAAAATAATATCAGCCGTTCCGTTGCATTGGTTTCTCCTATTTCAGGTTTTGTAAAAGCAGTCAATGTAAGTATTGGCAAATCAGTTTCCGAATCGGATATCTTGTTTGAAATAGTGAATACTAATAACCTGTTTGTGGAACTTACCTTATTTGAAAAGGATGTCAATAAAGTCGCAACCGGTCAGAATATTCGTTTCTTTATCAACAATGAAACGGAAGAGCATAATGCCGTAGTTTATCAGACTGCTCAATCCATATCCGACGACAAGACGTACAAAGTATTTGCAACAGTTCAGAGTAAATGTAAAAATGTCCTTCCGGGTATGTTTGTGAATGCAGTCATTGAAGCTGATGTCCATAAGGTAATGTCTGTACCCGCTGCTGCCATTGTAAGCTTCGATGAAACTGACTATATTTTTGTTTTTGAGAAGAACAAGGAAGAAGAGGGTAAGCCTTTTACCGAATACCGTATGATCCCCATTACTAAAGGCGTCTCATCCGGGGGTTATACCCAGATAAC
>JBAXYX010000226.1:0-3689 GCA_041670625.1 Lentimicrobiaceae bacterium
AACAACCGGAATATATTTGACCAATTTACCTTTGATCCATATCGGATCCATCATTTTAACCAGGTGCACAGGTTTATTACTCATGGGTTGATACATGCTGATTGGGTTCATTTAACAGTTAACATGTTTGTATTACTATCATTCGGTGTTATGGTTGAGGGGTCTTTTGTTCAGATATTCGGAGCCGGCAAAGGTGAGTACTATTATATCATTCTTTACGTGGGTGGCATATTACTTTCTTCCTCTCCATCATATGGAAAATATAAAGACGAGCCATCCTATTCAGCAGTAGGTGCTTCAGGGGCAATATCAGCTGTAGTGTTTGCAAGTATCCTTATAAGTCCTCTTTCAGGCATCAGGTTTATCTTTATCCCTTTTGACATTCCTGCTTTTGTATTTGGGATACTATATTTGGCTTACTCAGCTTATATGTCAAAAAAGAGTGCTGATAACATAGGCCATGATGCACATTTTTGGGGAGCTTTGTTTGGATTAGCTTTCACAATAATACTCAAACCGGCTCTGTTCAATGGCTTTATATACCAGATTTCTACTTTTACTATTGGTTAGTTATAAGAAGGGTCAGGTGGATAAACGGACCAGAACTTATATTCTTTTCCTAACTTTTTCAGGGTCTGTGCCCACATATCCGATGGATTGCTCCTGATTACTTGTTTGGAAGTTGTTAACGAAACAACCCACGATTTTTCTTCCAGTTCTTTATCAAGCTGATTAGCAACCCAACCTGCATAACCAATATAAAAACGTATATCCTCAGGCGGCAGTTGGTGTCTCTTTATCAGGGTTTTAACTGTTTCAATATTGCCACCCCAGTATAAACCTTCCAAAAGAGGAATCCCATCCTCAATTAGATCAGGACGTGTATGAATGAAGAACAAGCTATCGGTTTTTACAGGCCCTCCAAGAAATACAGGTGCATCAAATCCTTCAAAGTCTGAAGCTAAATCACTTAATCTAACTTCAACCGGTTTGTTAATGATAATCCCAAAAGATCCTTCTTCACTATAATCGGCTAATAAAATAACTGATTTCTTAAAATAGAAGTCCTGCAAAAATGGCACCGAGATCAATATACGACCTATGTTTGGTTTAATACCTGATGGTTCCATAGCTTTATGTATTAGAACTTCAAAAACTTTGTTACTGATGCTTCAGATTTAACTTTTAATTTAACCTTTAATTCACCATTCCGTTTCTTCACAGGTTATTGAACTATTGATAAAGCAAATCACTAAATTTGCAACATGAGATAACAATAATTACATCACAAAATCTATACCACACTTAAATGCTCAAAACCAATAACCAGGAAAGCTTTACTGAATTCAGAAAAGAATATCCTCTATTTATATACAACAATTACAATTACACTTTATCCGGTAATAAGCTATCCTTTTCATTCGAATTTAAGCTAAACGATGAATTTGTATTTAAACCTTCATCAACCATAATATTACCTGAAATTCCACAACATGGAGAAAAAATTGACACGCTGATTGAGAACTTGGTATTTCATATTGGCATGATTGAACTAGTAAGCTATTGGAAGGCTACCTGCTCACCGGTGATTCAGGTAAATGCCGGGTCTCTGTCTGAAGAGCAGGTTAATTGGTGGAAAGAATTATATTACAATGGCTTGGGCGAATTCTTCTATCTGAACTCCATTAAAACCAGTCAGGATGAATTTGTAAGTATTCAATCGCAAGGGAAGCATTATAGTGCAAGCGAACCCGTCATTTTTAACGATGAATATATTGTTCCTGTCGGAGGTGGTAAAGATTCAGCAGTTACCTTGGATTTACTTCAAAAAAGCGGGCATAAAGTACATCCGCTTATAATGAATCCCAGGGGTGCAACCATTGACACTGTTAGAGCTGCTAATATTTCCATCGACCGGATAATAACTATTAAACGGACCATTGATCCTGTTTTACTGCAGTTGAATGACCAGGGATTCCTGAACGGGCATACTCCTTTTTCAGCCATGTTGGCATTTTATACACTGCTGGCCTCTTCATTAACCGGTTATATGAATATTGCACTCTCAAATGAATCAAGTGCAAATGAAGCTACCATTCCGGGTAGTAATATAAATCACCAGTATTCAAAGTCAGTATATTTTGAAAGCAACTTCCGCAATTATTATCATAAATATATCAGCAGAAGTATAAACTACTTCAGTTTTCTGCGTCCATTGAATGAACTGCAAATAGCATCAATTTTCTCTGGTCTGACTCAATACCACCATATATTTAAAAGCTGTAATGTTGGTAGTAAAACCAATACATGGTGTGGCAGTTGCCCAAAATGTCTGTTCACACACATCATGCTATCAGCCTTTAAAGGCATTGAATACACCAACGAAATAATAGGCAAACCGATGCTTGATGACCTTGAAAATGAGCAATACTTTGATGAACTATGCGGTTTTTCAGCAATCAAGCCCTTTGAATGTGTTGGGACACTCAATGATGTCCTGACTGCCATGCAGATGATTGTTGATCATACATCATCTGAAAAATTGCCCATCCTTGCAAAACGATACATTTCTTTGCAGAGCATGAATAAGCCTATTGATGCAACGTCAATTAATGTGCAACACTTTTTAAGCAGTGAACTATTAAACATTTTAAAACAAGCTGTTAAATGAAACAATACCTCTGCTCTGCGCTTTTGGGGAAAAAAGTCTTAATACTTGGCTTTGGACGTGAAGGTCAATCTACACTAAGGTTACTTCGTGAAATAATGCCTGTTGAGGGTATTACAATTTCTGATCAGAATGAAACCCTGGTACAAACACATCCATCTATAATAGAATGCAATCTTCAAACCAAATCAGGTATTGACTATTTATCCGGGCTTAATGATTTTGATGTGATCATAAAGTCACCGGGCATTCAGCTTGATCCTGATAAAGTGAGTTTTGACCCATTCAAGATAACTTCGCAAACTGACCTCTTTCTATCCGTATACAGCAAACAAATAGTCGGCATTACCGGAACAAAAGGCAAAAGTACCACTTGCAGCCTTTTATACCATATAATTAACACTTATTCAGGTGATGCCTTATTAGGGGGAAATATCGGCATACCACTCTTTGAACTGATTGATGATATTGCACCTGGTACTAAAATTATTTGCGAGCTTTCATCACATCAGCTTGAATACATCCACACAGCTCCTCATATCAGTGTATTGTTGAATCTTTACCAGGAACATCTTGATCATTACAAGTCATTTTACCACTATCAAAAAGCTAAATTCAATATTGCCACAGCTCAAAAGGCCGGTGATTATTTCATTTACGCTGTATCTGATAAAAATATCAAGATGCTGCTTGATGAAATTCCTGTTCCCGGAATACCATTACCCTTTTATGATGACAAACTGACAGGGAATGGCATAGGTATAAGCAACGATGAAATAATACTGCAATGCGAGAATTTAACAAAAAATATTTTGCCCTTTAACTTCAAAACGAACCTGGTTGGAAACCATAATCGCAATAATGCAATAATAGCAAGTGCAGTTGCCGTATTACTGGGTGTTCCGTCAGAAGCAATTGAAAAAGCTCTGATTACCTTTAATCCGCTGGAGCACAGAATTGAATTTGTTGGGAACATAAATGGTGTGCGATACTATAATGATTCCATATCTACTATACCGGA
>JBAXYX010000227.1:0-3659 GCA_041670625.1 Lentimicrobiaceae bacterium
AGATAGGAGGAGGCCCGGAATCTGCAATCTATAAATCAACCGATGCCGGAGCCACATGGGAGAAGCTGACCTCAGGGCTGCCCACAGAAGATATTGGCGGAATAGGTATTGCCATTTCACCGGGCAATCCTGATTGGGTATATGCCATCATTGAAGCAGCTAATGATGCCGGTGGTTTCTTTCGCAGTGTCGACCGGGGTGCTTCATGGACAAAAATGAGCAGCTACACGGCGGCCGGTCAGTATTATAACGAGATTTATTGTGATCCTGTTAACCCCGACAGAGTGTACTCCATGGATTCATATTCCAGGGTAACCAATGACGGAGGTAAAACATGGAAGAACATCAGCACGAAAGCCCGTCATGTGGATGATCATGCTTTATGGATCGATCCCGCTAACAACGACCATTACATGATTGGCGGTGATGGAGGAATTTATGAAACATGGGATGGAGGAACAGAATTTCAATTCAAAAGCAATCTGCCCGTTGCCCAGTTCTACCGGGTGAATGTGGACAACAGCCTGCCTTTCTATTATGTGTATGGCGGCACTCAGGATAACAACAGTATGGGCGGCCCGTCGCGCAATGTAAGCCCTATGGGAGTGGTCAACGACGAGTGGTTTGTGACAAATGGAGGCGATGGTTTCTGGACTGCTTCTGATCCCTTGAATCCTGATATCGTATATGCTGAGGCCCAGTATGGCAATATGGTAAGATATGATCGCAAAAGCGGTGAAGCTATTGATATCCGTCCCGAGCCCGGCAAAGGTGAAGAAACCTACAAATGGAACTGGAATGCTCCGCTGGTGGTTAGCAAACACAACCCTCAACGTTTATACGTAGCAGCCAATAAGGTGTTTAGAAGTGACGACAGGGGTGACTCCTGGCAAGTCATATCTGAAGACCTTACATCAGGTACCGACCGTAACACCTGGAAGGTAATGGATAAGTATTGGAGTACCGATGCTGTGGCAAAAGATGTTTCCACTTCGTTGTTTGGTACGATCGTTTCCATTGACGAATCACGCCTGAAAGAACACCTGATTTACATAGGTACGGATGACGGACTGATACAGGTAACTGAAGATGAAAAAAGCTGGCGTAAAGTCAGTGATTTCCCCGGGGTGCCCAAATATACCTATGTTTCAGATATCCTTACCGATCGGTTCAATGAAAATATTGTTTACGCCTCGTTCGATAATATCCAGCGCGATGATTTCAAACCCTATGTATTAAAAAGCACTGACAAAGGGCTCACCTGGACTTCCATAGCCGGTAACCTTCCGACAAATGGAACGGTTCATACCCTGGTACAGGATATGAAAAATCCGGACCTTTTATTTGCCGGTACTGAATTTGGAGTGTTCTTTACCCTTAACGCAGGGAAGGAATGGACACAGCTAAAGAACGGAATTCCAACCACATGCGTTAAAGATTTGGTGATACAGGAACGGGAGAACGATCTGGTGGCCGCTACTTTCGGCCGAGGTATTTATATTCTTGAGGATTATACTCCATTACGGCAATATCATAAAGAAATCACTGCAAAACCTGCTCACATTTTTGACATTAAGGATGCACAGATGTTCATTCAAACAGGAGGGAAATGGGACCAGGGGTCCTCATACTTTTCCTCTGCTAATCCTGAGTTCGGAGCTACTTTTACCTATTACCTGAAGGATGTACCCAAAACCTTACGTGAACAGCGACATGAAAAGGAAAAGGAACTCTTTAAGAAAGGGGATCCTATACCACAACCGACAAATGAGCAATTGCGCGAAGAGGAAAATGAGATAGCCCCGCACCTGATCTTTGATATTACTGATGAAACCGGTGCACAGGTCCGCCGCCTATATGCGCGTCCTTCGCAAGGCATAAGCCGTAAAGTCTGGGACTTATGTACGAATAGTACATCACCTGTGGGTGAACGAAACGGTAAATTTGATCCCTTCATCGAAGGGAACAGCGGGATGTTTGTCCTGCCCGGCAAATACCATGTTACTATGTCAATTTATACCGGTGGCGAAACCACTGTACTTGCCGGACCTGTATCCTTTAATGCCGTAGTATTAAACAACACTACCTTACCGGCACCTGACCGTATGCAACTGGTTGCTTTTCAGAAAGAAGTAGCGGATGTTGCCCGCAAAGTACAGGGAGTTGAACGCTATACCGGTGAGTTATCAGTAAGGCTCACTACTATGCTCCAGGCGGTACATCAAACCCCTTTAGCACCTCAGGAACTATACTCTGATTTGCTGAAAGCGGTGGAGGAAATAAACCAAATCATCTATACCTTAAAAGGAACTGAACCCAAAGCAAGCCGTGAAGAACTTCCACCGGCGCCTGTTCCGTTAATGGAAAGATTAAATAACGTGATTTACTCACATTATTCCTCCACATCAGCACCTACATCCACACAGCGTAGGAGCTTGCAGATTGTACGTGATGATTTACCACCCCTGTTAAATCAACTCAGAGAATTGGGTGAAGTAAAGCTGAAAGATCTGGAAAACCTTATGGATAAAGCAGGAGTACCATATACTACCGGCAGGTTGCCGGTTTGGTAATCTCGTACTTTTGAAGTTTACGAGGAAATGAAAACCATAAAAAAAATTATTACCTTTGCCCCATCAAAGTGCGGCCCTGTAGTTCAACGGATAGAACGGAAGTTTCCTAAACTTTAAATATAGGTTCGATTCCTATCGGGGCTACCATTAATTAAATTAACCGCCTGATATACATAGATATACAGGCGGTTAGCTTTATTTTACAAACACTGACACTTCAATGGAAGTAAGAAGTGAAGAGGTTTTCGAATAAAAAGAACCACTTATATTAGTAAGTGGTTCTTTAGTTGTGTAAATTCATTAAGGCTATATAGCTGGCTTTATTATTGTAATATTTCGCTCACCGGAGCTATCATATTCCAAATTGCCATTTAACCATATTTTAGTGCATGAAACAAATCCACCATTATCATTGCGGTATATCTTGCATTGCAAGGTATCCCTATCATTTTCATTCCACTGAATATAGGTAATTGGGTCGCTTCCATCATCTTGAATTTTATCACTGGGTGTAATTCTCATAATAAACCGACCTTCACGCTCAAAGAATCTATAATTCTTTGGAAAATCGCAATTACCACAAGAATGGCTAAATTCCTCTCCATTCAGTAGATAAAATAACTCGATATTTGCTTTATTATAGGAATTTTCAGCTTCAGGATTTAATAAATCCACACCTCCTTCAGTCTCAACTTTTATATCAATGTTAATGTCCCATACGTCACTTTCAGATTTCTTTGAGCAACTGAAAAGGATCAAACAACTGCAAATTAATATTATATATTTCATATTAGTTATGTTTTATATATTTATTTAAGGTTCTATATTATAAACTATTTTTCTATGATAATTATAAGTATTTCCATTTGGAGCAGTAAAGTTATTAAGCCCACACCATGAAAAATTATTGCCCCAACCCCAATTCATATGAAAGTATAAATAGTCATAAGCTCCAATAACATTACCATAATCCATATCTACTTTGGAATATTATTCAATCTGTCAGGATCCTTCCTGCAGCTTTGGAATGAAAACATCACTCCAATTATTAATAGAATCTTAATTTTACAAAGCTTATTCATATCT
>JBAXYX010000228.1:0-3643 GCA_041670625.1 Lentimicrobiaceae bacterium
CGTTGTCAAGTAAATTCGTAACTTTATTTTTATTTGGGGGCCTTTTACCTAATTTTGCTTCAAAATACCGAATAGAATGACTTTATACAAACACTTGTTCTTTGACCTGGATCGTACACTCTGGGACTTTGAAAAAAATGCCCATGAAACTTTTAATGATATTTACAATAAATACCAACTCACCGACAGAGGGGTAACCACATTCAACGACTTCATGGAGGTATACCATGGAATCAATAGTACTCTTTGGGACTATTACCGGAAAGGGCAGATTGAAAAAGAAGTTCTTAATGTTCAACGGTTTGCTCTGACGCTCGACTCTTTTGGAATTGATGATTTACCGCTGAGTCATCACATTGCTCATGATTATATTGAGCTGAGCCCTACCAAAAAGCATCTTTTCCCGGGTACGGTTCCCGTGCTGGAATATCTATCGGGAAAATACACCTTACACTTGATAACTAACGGTTTTGAAGAAGTGCAGTATAAAAAGTTAATCAACTCAAACCTTAGGCATTTCTTCACCCATGTGATTACATCAGAAGAAGCGGGCTATAAGAAACCCGATCCGAATATTTTCCTGTATGCTTTAAACGTTGCCGGTACTGTTGCCGCTGAAGCATTAATGATAGGTGATGATCAGGAAGTAGATATTGATGGTGCCAGGGAAGCCGGTATGGATCAGGTACTGGTTGATTATAATGATAAATATGTGGATTCCTCTGCAACATTCCGCATCACATCATTACCGGCATTGTTACAGATTCTTTAATAGTGCCGGAGTCTGTTTAAAACCAGCAAAAGAAAGGCCATCTATAAAGATGGCCTTTCTTTTGGAAAGTTTAATGTAATTACTTTTTATCAGATGCAGGTACCGGGGTAGCTGCTGCTTTGTGTCCACTGCAACAACCGGTTTTTGCTTTATCACCGGTACAAGTAGCTGCACAACCTGTTTTTGCTTTGTCGCCGGTACAAGTAGCTGCACAACCCGTTTTTGCTTTGTCGCCAGTGCAAGTAGCTGCACAACCGGTTTTTGTTTTACCACCAAAAATACCGGTCTTTGTTTTGTTGCTGGTAGTAGCAACTTTTTGATTTTGAGCATCAGTTGCGGTAGTTGTTTTAGAAACAGCTACTTTTTCAGTTTTAGCTTTAGTGGCAGGTGCATTTTGTGCTGAAACAGTAGTGCTGGCATAAGCAAATATTAAAGCTGCTACTGATAAAACCATTGCAATTTTTTTCATGTAAGTGATGTTTTTAAGTTTATAGCTACAAAGATAGCTGACTATTATATGGATTAGTCTCTCAGAAATGTTAAAGTTATGTTAATTACCTACAGATATGCTATAACAGTCTGTTTACCATATATTTCCTGATTCTTAACTTCTTGTTCGCTCTCCTACAGGTATGCAATAACAGTCTGTTTACCGGTAACTTTCTGACCTATGGCAACTCGTATTACCGTATTAACCGGTAAAAAGATATCTACCCTGGAACCAAATTTAATAAAGCCAAACTCATCGCCTTGCCTGATGTTGTTTCCTTCACGTGCATAACATACAATACGACGGGCCAACGCACCGGCTATTTGCCGCAATAGCAACCGGGTCCCCTCGCTATTTTCAATCACCACTGATGTTCGCTCGTTTTCTGTTGATGATTTGGGATGCCATGCTACCAGATATCTTCCCGGATGATACTTCATATATCTAATGGTACCTGAAACAGGAGCCCAGTTTACATGTACATTATTAGGCGACATAAAAACGGACACCTGTATCCGTTTATCCTTAAAATACTCCGGTTCATAAACCTCCTCTATAGCCACAATCTTTCCATCAGCAGGGCATAGCACTCTGGTTTCATCAGGTGAAATAATTCGTTGAGGATAGCGAAAAAACTTAACGATCCATAAAAAGAGTACAACAAGCAGGCCCCAAATAATATAATGCAGGTATAATGGCATAGGTATCAGGCCTGAAAGAGGTGATAAGACCCCTAAAGCAATAAAGGAAACAAGAATGATCCAAAAACCTTCTTTATGAATTCTCATTCCGACAAAATTAAACTAATTTATATACCGAAGCAACCTGATGAGTATATATACAACAGGCGCCGCAATCAGCACCGCATCAAACCTGTCAAGGATACCACCATGGCCCGGGAGTAGTTTACCGGAGTCTTTTATACCTGCATTTCGTTTTATCATAGATTCAGCCAAATCACCAATGGTACCGAATATAATGATCAATCCGGCAATCAGTAACCATTCAGGCAGGGTAAATTCAGTAAATGAAGCTGATATTAAATACGCGATCAATAAGCCTGACAACGCGCCCCCGAAAAAGCCCTCCCATGATTTCTTAGGACTGATTCTCTCCAGCATATGGTGTTTGCCCAGCATAGAACCAAAAATATAAGCGCCTGAATCATAAATCCACAGAATAAGGAAGAAGCCTAATAATGCTCCTGATTCCCGCCACTTATGCACTTCAGCAAGGTTAAAAAAACCGGTAAGCAATGCTAAGGGTATCACTATCCATACAATACCAAACAATCCGGTTGCAAGGTTTGAGAGAGGAGTGGCTGTTTTGCGCATCAGTTCAACCATGAATAGCATAACAGGCAACAACAAAATAAAATACAGACTATAATCAGGTAACAACATCGAATGGCAGCCTGCAATAATAACATAAGCAATACCCGCTAAAACGGAGCCGGCAAACCGGGAGGGGTAATAATTTAAATAACGGGCAATCCTGCAAAACTCCCAATACCCGGTTATAGAAATGAGCAGAAAAAGTCCGCTAAACAACCAATGATTTACAATAACTGAGCCAATGATTACAATCACAAAAATTGCTCCGGTTATAGTTCGCAGTACAAAATTATTCACGTTATAACTTGTTGATTATATGATTAGCATTAAAAGCGTCTTCTACCGAAACATGCAGTTTATTTATCCGCGTTATCCTCATCAGCCATAAAAACAAACAACTCTAAGGGTCCATGTCCTCCTGAAACCATAGTCTTTTCAACATCATCTGAACGGCTTGATCCTGAAATTATGGATACCATGGAAGGTAACCCATCCCTGTATTTATTTTTAACAAACTCCAGTCCTTGCTTAATATCCTCAACTACCTGCGAGGTAAAAGCAATCACAATATGTATATCAGCGGCAAAAGGCAGTTTCCTGCCTGATTCCAAACCTGAACTGATCATGATACTTCCGGTGCGTGCTATCAGGCATTCACATGAGGTAACCGCTATTTTGTAAAAGCCCTGGTCATGAGTACCGGTGTAGGTGGCAATCCCGGCATGATTAAGTAAACCCGTCAGTAATTCATCATTACACCAGGCTTCCTTCCAGTTATTTTCATGAAATAAGGCTTTTACCTTCATCAGCATGTCATTTGGAGACTTGCAATATATAAAGCTGTCGCCCTTTTTCGAAAATTCCATTGCAAACTGAATGTCCTTTTCTTCAGGCATCTTTTCAAAAACAGCAGATTCCAAATCCAGGTCTTTAAAGGGATTATCTGAAGGTTCAAGTAAAGCATGTCTTACCTTCTTAAGTACTTTTTCTCTTGAAGTACTCTCCCCAAACTGATCTTGCTGATTTGTAAAGCTATTTTTCATCGTC
>JBAXYX010000229.1:0-3613 GCA_041670625.1 Lentimicrobiaceae bacterium
CTTAAACATATCCTCCCCTACCTGAGTCAGGTAGTAGGACAAGAAGTAAAATTTGCCGATGACTGTATGGGCGAATCAGCAAAAACGCTCAGTAAAAACCTTAAACCCGGCGAAATACTTCTACTTGAAAACCTGAGGTATTATGAAGAGGAGGAAGGCAAGCCCAGGCTCCCCGAAACCGCTACCGAGGAGGAAAAGAAGGCTGCTAAAGCCATCACTAAGGATAAACAGAAAGAGTTTACCAGGCAATTGGCTTCCTATGCTGACTGCTATGTAAATGATGCTTTCGGTACCGCTCATCGAGCTCATGCTTCTACGGCATTGGTTGCTGCTTATTTTCCGAACGATAAGATGTTTGGCTACCTGATGAATAAGGAAGTTGCCGCTCTCAATAAAGTTCTTAAAGAAGGTAAAAAACCTTTTACAGCAGTGCTTGGAGGAGCCAAAGTTTCAGGGAAAATTCAGATTATTGAACACCTGATTGACAATGTTGACAACCTGATCATTGGTGGGGGTATGATGTTTACTTTTATCAAGGCATTGGGTGGAAAGATTGGAAATTCACTGGTTGAAGATGAAGCCATGGAACTGGCCTTAAACACCATTGAAGGCGCTAAAATTCATGGGGTCAACCTGATTCTGCCTGTTGATGCTGTTGCCGCCGATGGCTTCTTTAATGATGCTAAAACTCAGATTGTTGCCGCTAATGCAATACCTGACGGATGGCTTGGATTAGACATAGGCCCGGAGTCAGTGAAGCTATTCGATAAAATACTCATGAACTCAAAGACCATCCTCTGGAATGGGCCGATGGGAGTATTTGAAATGCCTGTCTTTGCTGAAGGGACTATTAAAATTGCCCAGTCAATTGCAAGGGCAACTGAAAAAGGCGCTTATTCACTTGTAGGCGGTGGCGACTCAGTAGCTGCTGTGAACAAGTTTAAACTGGCCGACAAAGTGAGTTACGTTAGTACCGGTGGAGGGGCTATGCTTGAGTTTATTGAAGGCAAGGCACTACCGGGTGTAACAGCTATTGAAGATTAGCTCTTCGTTTGAGCTTTGATGGATTATTCATTTGGCCAGATATAACGACTTAAAATCCACATGCCGGCATTGCCGTGTCATGTGGATTTTAAGTTATTGCACGAATTAAAGTTTGAGTTATCTCTGGTCATTAATAACAAGTACACTTGTTGCTTTAATCATAAACCCAGTCTCCGCTTTCTTTTATGAGTTCAACAAGAGCATCAACTGCCTCTTTTTCAGGCACTGAATTTCGCATGATCTGTTTTGATTTATACAGAGTAACCAAGCCATTGCCGGCACCCACGTATCCATAGTCAGCATCAGCCATTTCACCGGGGCCGTTAACAATGCAACCCATTACAGCTATCTTAAGTCCCTTAAGATGTGAAGTGGCTCTTTTAACTTCCTGAAGTCGTTGTTGGATGTCGAAATGAGTCCTGCCACAGGAAGGGCATGAAATAAATTCAGTACGGGTTATTCTTGCACGGGTAGCTTGCAGCACTCCATAGCCTATCCTGATCAATTGATCCATTGGCAATTTACCTGCTTCAATGCATAAACCCTGACCCAGTCCATCAATCAGCAGGTTCCCCGGATGCAGGCTGTTCTCCAAAAGAACTTCTTCAATAGTATGAACAGTCTTCATACTCATCAGGATTACCGGGTTGGAGCATTTATGCATTCTTAGAATATGTACCAGTGAGTCTTCATCCGAAGCGCTGAGTTTAAGCAGCAGGGTGGCATTATTGCTTTTTTGCAATTTTATAAGGAGTTCATCAAGCAGGATTTTATTGAGCAAATAATGATTGGATAAGCCTTCATCAGGTAGCTTTCCATTAAGTAACTTGTCAATGAAGACAAAGACCGGGGCCTTCGTATCAGTCTTCAAAAAAGTGGCAACATCCAAAACCGGATAGGGCAATAGTGCCGGTTCACCCTTCTCAGCAGCCATAAAAATCTGATTATCCTTCTTGATCAGTAGGGCTATAGGGTCATGTGATTCAGGGAAACCACCATATTTATCCTTATCGTTTATGTAATAAGGTATGAGTATTTTCCGTTCAAGATCACTTCTTGATTTCCGGGTAACTACTCCCTCCTTCGAAACATTGGTGAAGCGTTTCACAATGGCGGCTGCAACCGGCAACTCAGCTTCAGGAGGTTCCGTAAGCGACACCCTCACGGTATCACCAATGCCATGAGCAAGTACTGCACCAATACCTGCAATGGACTTCAAACGACCATCCTCACCATCCCCTGCTTCCGTTACTCCTATATGAAGAGGATAGTTCAATCCCTCTTCTTTAAGTATTGCTGCAAGTTCACGGTACGCGTTGACCATGACTATAGTATTGCTGGCCTTAACTGACAATATCAGATTATGGAAATCGAGCTGATCACAAATACGAGCATATTCAACTGCTGACGTTACCATCCCTTTAACGGTATCACCATAACGTTGCATGATGCGTCCTCCTAATGACCCCTGGTTCACACCAATACGAATGGCGGTACCGTGATGCTTACAGATTTCAACAAGAGGAGTCAGGCTCTCTGCAATGACTTCAAGCTCTTCATTATATTCCTCGTTAGTATAATCCGTTTTATCGGCAGCCTTTTTACCTATATAGTTACCGGGGTTTATACGAACCTTCTCCACAATAGCTGCGGCAATTTCAGCAGCCTTCGGACTATAGTGAATATCAGCAATAAGAGGCACTTTGTAACCCAATGAATGCAATTTATTTTTAATTGCTGCAAGGTTTTCAGCTTCCTTTGGACCCGGAGCAGTCATACGCACCAGTTCTGCTCCCGCTTCAATCATACGAATTGCCTGGCTAACCGTAGCCTGAGTGTCCAGAGTACTGGTATTGGTCATCGATTGAATTCTGATAGGATACTTACCCCCTACCGGCAAATTACCGATATTAACAACCTTTGAAATATATTTTATCATGATTTTAATTATTACACTCAAAAAAACGGTTCATTCAATCAAATATATGCATCACCAAAGTGTACCAACTATATAAATTAACTCAATACACCGGCTGTGTGTACTAACTTTACAAATTAGATACCTGAACCGGTTATTTAGGTCTGATAATCATATAGTGTATGTGATTACAAAATTAAAGCATTGAAAGCAACTTTCCATAGCATTTACCTGATATTTTTAACCTGAAGCGTTTATGTTAAGGGTAATGAGTCTATTCATAATCATTTTAATTTATCATTACATTTATAAGTATTTGATTGAGGTTTCAAGCTTAAAATTATGATTACAAACCTGTCATTATACCCGGCAATCAATGAACATTACAATTTATGTTGTGTTATAATTCCATCACTTTCATAAGTATCAAGATATGCCATACGAACTATTGGTTGATTTGTATAAGGATACCATGCGTCAGGGACCCGGAGGGGTTACAGAAACTCTGAAAGCATTGAGTTTTATCCCATCATTAGGGAATGATCAAACAATTCTGGATGTTGGTTGTGGTACCGGCGCACAGACAGAAGTACTGGCAATTCACACTCCCTGCTACATAGTAGCTGTGGATATCATGCCTGAATTCCTTGA
>JBAXYX010000230.1:0-3612 GCA_041670625.1 Lentimicrobiaceae bacterium
ACGAAGAAAAGAATCTGGACACGAACTACCGGTCGCGACAGGAAATAGTAGAGTTTAATAACGACTTTTTCAAATTTGCCGCTCCAAAGTTCATTCCCGATAATGAGTTAGTATATAAAGAGGTCAAACAAGAGTTCAAACCTGATAACCGGGGGGGGTTAGTGCAGTTTGACTTTATGGAATCTGACCTTATTATTGACAAGATTATTGAATTGATCAGTCAATCAAAAAATGATGGTTATGAATATGGCGACATAGCCATTCTTTGCCGTGTTAATAAGGATGCCATTAACGTTGCCGAAGCCTTGCAGAGGTCAGGTATTAAAGTGGTCTCCTCTGAATCATTACTCCTGTCGAGCGCTCCTGAAGTCAACTTTCTTATGAATTGGATCAGTTTCCTGGCCAATCCTGACAACAGGGTATCCATGCAGGGGATTACTGAGTATCTTTTGTATACCAAAGCCACTGAATTAGCCGGCAGATATCACCGGAAGGACGATAAGCAGCAGTTTTATGAATTACTCGCTATGCTGGGTGTTGATATTAACAAGCATACCTTCGACAGCCTTTCATTTTATGATTCAGTGGAATTGCTCATCCGCATATTTGGATTGAATCATTCTAATCCTGTGTATACCAGGTTCTTCCTTGATGAGATATTGAAATTCACTCAGAAAGAGAGTTCCGGGCCGTCCGGCTTTATGGAATTCTGGCAACAAAATAGCTCTAAGCTCTCCATCAGCATGACCCGGAACAAGGATGCCGTGCAAATCCTGACGGTCCATAAGTCGAAAGGACTTGCATTTCCGGTGGTTATTTACGCATTCCCTGATCAGCATAAGGATTTTGGAGACCTTACATGGGACCAGGTGAAAATTTCTGTTACCGATAAGGAGAAAGAAGAAGAAGTAATTGAATTGCCGCTGGTGTACCATTATTCCTCCAAACTAAAAGGGACGCCTCTCGAAGGCGGTTACCTGCTTGAAGAATCCAGAAACCGACTCGACAAGTTTAACCTGTATTATGTAGCTTTTACCAGGGCGGCTGAGAGGCTGTATGTGGTGCTTGAAGAGATAAAGAAACAGGCTGACAGTCCTTCAAAACTCGCTGATCTGGTAGCACTCTATCTGCAGCAACGAAATCAGGGCAATGTTTTTGGAAACGGTGAAAAGGTTAAAGGTAATTATAAAGATGCCGACGCAACAGCCGGGAATAAGGAGAGCGATGCCGGGAATACAGACTTGTCACAAACGAGCAGTGCCATGACTTCAGGCTTATCACAGGCGGGCGATGCCGGGAATACCGGCATTTTGCGGGAGGATCATAAGCTGAATCTGGCCTATCAAACGAGTGATTGGCGCGAAAAGATCACACTGGCCAAACGGTCGCCCGATGACTGGAATACGGGCGCAATGGGCAATTTGCCCGGTGTTATGGATGGTGTTACCGGCAAGGTTGATTACGGAAAGATGGTGCACCTTGTGTTCTCGGAAATCAATACCCTGAACGACATCGACCGTGCGGTAGATTTTGTGTTCCTGCACATGGATGATTCATCGGGTGAACTGAAAAGAAGAATACTCAACAGTATGAAAAATCTGGCTTCAGAACCTGAAATAGCACCGTTTTTCAATGGGGGCAAGGTGATCAAAGAACAAGAAATACTTACACCTGAAGGTGAAAGCTATCGCCCTGACCGGGTGGTTTGTTACGATGAGGTAACTTATGTTGTTGATTTTAAAACCGGTATGGCTAATAACAAGCATTCAAAACAAGTTCTGCTATACATGAAACTCATGGAGGAAATGGGGTATCCTGAAGTAACCGGTTATATTTTGTATCTGGGTGAAAAAATAGAATTGGTGAGCGTTGCAAAAACGGATGTCCGTTCCTTAACTTAACATTGTGTAATTTTACCGGGATATTTTATTTTCCTTAAACTGACTGATTAAACAGTAGACTACAAACACTAACATGAACATAACCATTGATATAAGTCAGTTATATGATTACCCGGGTACCCCGGTTATTGATGTTCGCTCACCGGCAGAGTATAGCATCGGACACATACCGGGCGCTATTAACCTGCCCTTATTTGATGATGATGAGCGGGCTAAAGTAGGTACACGCTTTAACCATGGGGGACAGGATGCCGGTTTCCTTCTGGGATTGGAGATTGTGGGACCTAAAATGGCATCTTTTGTAAAGCGAATCAAAGGATTATTTCCGGCACATAGCCCTCTGATATTCTATTGCTGGCGCGGAGGGATGAGGAGCAATTCCATGGCTTGGTTGTTTGACCAGGCCGGGCACCCGGTTTATGTGATAAAAGGTGGATACAAAGCTTTTAGGAGCTATATCAGGGTGAACACAATAAATAACCGTCAGTTCAGAATAGTTGGAGGAATGACCGGGTCAGGGAAGACTGAAATACTCTGTTATCTTAAACAAATGGGTGAACAAGTGATTGACCTTGAAGGGTTAGCTCGCCATAAAGGATCCGTATTTGGCCATTTGGGTCAACTCGAACAGCCCTCTAATGAGGAGTTTGAAAACAATCTGTGGGAAGAGATCAGAGTATTCAACCCCCGCCGGCCCATATATATTGAGGATGAAAGTCGTTCAATAGGTAAAGTCAGTTTGCCCGAACCATTATACCAGACCATGCAACATAGTACCATGTATCTGGTTAAAGTAAATTTGAAGGTAAGGATTGGCCGGCTTAAAGCTGAATATGGCGGCTTTAGCAGTGAAGAACTTATGGACGCTATGAGCAAGCTGATGAAATATATGGGTGGTGATATTTGCCAGGAAGCCATTAAAGCTGTAACAGACCATAATCTTGACCTGGCTATTGAAAAAGTGCTCAGTTACTATGATAAAAAATACAACCAGGCGCTGCAAAGATATCCTTTGTGGCAGATAGTTCCGGTTATAAGTGATAACGGTGACTGTGAACGGGGTGCTAAACGAATAATTCAATTGTCTAAAATTTCTCATGAAGCCAATTTATCTGGATTATAATGCTACAACACCGGTTGACCAGGATGTGGCCAATGAAATGATACCGTACATAACCGAGTACTTCGGTAACCCTTCCAGTTCACATAGTTTTGGATTGACTACCCGGTTAGCTATTGAAAAAGCACGCGAACAAGTGGCTGCAATGATTCAATGTGAACCTTATGAAGTGTTTTTTACCGGCGGAGGTACTGAATCAAACAATATGGCTATTCAGGGAGCTGCCTATGCTCACCGTGATCAGGGAAAACATATCATTATATCGGCCGTAGAGCATCCTGCAGTTGCTGAAGTTGCCCTATATCTGCAACAGCATGGATTTGAGGTTTCTGTTGCCGATGTGGATGGCACCGGAAGGGTAAACCCCCTCACTATTGAAAAATTGATCAGGCCTGATACCATCCTGATTTCGGTAATGCATGCCAATAACGAAGTAGGTACCATTCAACCCGTTAAAGAAATAGCCGCCATTGCCCACCGACACCGGGTGCTTATGCATTCCGATGCCGCCCAGTCAGTAGGGAAGATACCGGTTAATGTAGCAGACCTCGGGGTTGATCTTTTGAGTATTGCCGGCCATAAACTATATGC
>JBAXYX010000231.1:0-3601 GCA_041670625.1 Lentimicrobiaceae bacterium
CTCCACAGGGTCCATTAACGGGGCTCTTTGTATCACGGTCACTTCTTTGCCCGCAACAAATCCCATCTCCATAATCCTCTTTCGGAAAGCACCCCGGCCCCTCACTTTAACAATAATCGCCTTATCTCCTTTTGCCAGATCCGCTAATGTCATTACACAACTTATTTAGAATCGTTTTAAATTACGGCAAAAATATTACAATTCTTTGAGGTAGGAGGTATAAAACATTAAAAAATTTCATCCATAGCTGAAGCTACGTATGCCCCCATGGAGAAGCATCCCTGTAAAAGGAAGCCTCCGGTGGGGGCATCCCAGTCTGACATCTCCCCTATGATGAATATGCGGGGGAACTTCTTTAAGGAATAGTTGCTGTTCAGTTCATTCAAATCAACACCACCCACTACACTGATGGCTTCCTCCACCGGGCGGAGTGAATGAACAGGTATCACTACCTGCTTTACAGCCCGGCAAAAACGCACCGGATCAGCAAATACCTCCTTGTAGGTAAAGGCCTTTATAACGGCCAGTTGTGCGCTGTTAAGTGACAATTTGGTCCGGTACATGGCTGACTTACCCTCCTTACCGGCTCCTGAAGGATGACCTGATGGGGATTCCTTCAGCTTTTCGAGTAACTGTTCAGATGTATTCTGAGGCTTAAAGTCAATCGTTAGCTGAGGGATCACCCCCAAAAGCAATTGCCTCCTGATTTCAGGGACTAACGGATAAATGGCGGTTCCCTCCAGCCCGTATTCTGTTATAAGCGCTTCACCTGTTGCAGTCATATTGCCTGAAGCAGCGCTCCACTCCCGGGTAGTTTGGTCAACAGACTCTGCGCCTCTGGCAGCAAGTGTACCTATGGCAGTCTTGATATTCTTCAAAGGTTTACCGGCATGGGACTCCCTGACTACCCCGGGCCACCCTATATTTACGCCGCAATTCGAAGGCCTGAAAGGCAGCGTACTCACCTCATTCTGTTTCATGACCTCCACCCATTTACCATCTGAACCGGTCTGAGGCCATGAAGCCCCTCCAAGAGCCAGCACTGCATAATCAGCAGTCACCGTTTGAAATGAACCCTTACGACCGGCCATCAAATGATCAATCACATCAGGGTTGGTTTCCTCCTGTTCAAAGGTAAAATTCATAAATTCATCAAACCTGACCAGGCGATGCCGGTTATGGATAATCACCCCTCTCTCCTTCAGAGAATCAATCAGTTTATTCAAGATTTGCAAAGCGGTGATGTCCTTTGCAGGAAATACCTTTCCACTGGTGCCGACAAAAGTGCTAAAGCCCAGTTGAAGCATCCAATTACGCAATGATTCACTATCAAAGGCTGATAATGCACGATCCATAAAACCTGATGGCTCATAGGACGCTTTAAGCGCCACCACATCCAGATGTCGGGTAATATTCAGTCCACCTTTGCCGGCAACCAGGAATTTCCTGCCTAACCGTGCTTCCTTTTCATACAGGTGTACCTCATGGTTCCCTGCCAGATGCCAGGCTGCCATCATACCGGCAGGACCTCCGCCAACAATCACAACCTTGCTCAGTTTACCTGTCATGAACTTATACTTTCAAAATCATTACTTTTTTCGGGCCATCATGCTGATGTATAATTCTTCCACTTTTTGTCGTGCCCATGGTGTTTTACGTAAGAACTTCAGGCTAGACTGAATAGAGGGATTATCTTTAAAGCATCGGATGTCGACATAATAACTCATCCGTTCCCATCCATAATGATCCAGCAGTTCTATGAGCAATTGCTCCAGCGTGATACCATGCAATGGGTTATTTTGTTGTGTTTCCATTTCCCTGCAAAAGTATAAAAAAAGCCTCACAGGTAAATGCCTATTACCCATTTGGCATGAACATCAAAGGATTATCGTTCATTAACAGAGGAATAATCGAGCAACGTAATGAATATCCTTAGGATCAGAATGGGAATATGGTGAAGGACTGAAACACGTAGCATAAGTAAGGCCCAGTATCAAACGCTGCTCATTAAGGTTAGTAAAAAACTATTTTTTAATCAATTTTTGTATTGCCATAATTGAATCAGCAGTTGTCAACCGCACAAAATAGATGCCTGGAGAAAGGCTGGTAATGTTAAATTTTTGATTTATATCGGTAAAGCTTTCTGATTGGACTAATTCACCCGTCAAATTGAAAATTTGAACAGTTGACTTACCTATAGAAGTTTCGTCTTTGAATCTTATTTCAAATTCATCCGTAACGGGATTAGAACTGAAAGTAAAAGCGTTCATAGTTGGATTCACTGTTTCAGCGCTTTCAAGCTCATCAGGTGTGAACCGAAAATACCGGCCATAGAGCGGAATGTCGTGAAATATATCCATGAGCTCATACTCTGTAATAACAGAGACATCAAAATTTGTTCCTGCCATAAAGTATAGCTCACTGGCATCTTCATTTAATATTCCAATCCAGGGTCCATAAGAATCTCCATCACTGCCAATAAAACCATTCGCTTTAGTATAAAATGGGGTGTTTAATAAATTAATTTCGCCGAAATGATATTCGATAATTCCATTTTCATAAAACCAGACCTGATAGTTAATCCTGTGATCTGTAGGATGCTCACCAAAAACATCATCTTCAAGACCTATATTTCGCCATTCCACCTTCAGGATTTTTTTATCTCCTGTTGTGTCTAACTTGTATCGCCAGTCACTGAATATGTGTAAGCCTGACACGGTATGACTTTCAAAGTCACCTGCAAACATAAAAAGATTATAGTCTGATGGCATAGTAGGATAGAAATAGCCATACCCCGAACCATCCATAGTAACAACGCTGAATTCGTCATCAAAGAATGGAAAGTTAAATCCAAAATTAATATCGACCTCAGTATTCTCAATAAGTGGTTCCTCAAAAATATCATAAAGGATGGAAGTATAGTCTGTCAAGGTATCATAACCGGCATTTCCCCAAGACACTGAATAATTGTCCTGCGAAAATAAATGTAATGAGCAGATCAGTATACCAGTAATCAATAACGTTTTTTTCATTGCTGTTTTTTAATAGGTTGTAAGTTTAAACATATTGGGGTGCTCACCAAAAAAATCGCATACCTATATGATATTAAACTGTTCTGTTCTAATAGGTAACAAATATAGAACTTAATTTGTAATAAGCAAATCAATAGTTATAAATACTATCCTTCCATAATTATGGAAATGAATTTTCAAAAATAGATGATTTATATTTACTTAAGCCTCTGGTTTAGTAATTTGTTATTTAGTTCATTAAGGTTAGTATCTCTATTTTAAGGCAAAAATTATACAATTATTTATCAACAATAAGTTCAGTGTAACGCGCGGTTACCTATATTTGAATGGTTGAATTATTGCTGCATGAACGTTGCATTACTGTTTTTACCAATTCATCAAAATGGCATTACGAATATTACATACCGCTGACTGGCATCTGGGCCAGACTTTTTATGAATATGACCGTTCATATGAACATCAGTGTTTCCTTAACCGGCTGATTGATATTCTGTATGAGAAAGCAGTGGATGTATTGCTGGTAAGCGGTGATGTTTTTGATGTGGCTAACCCTTCAACGGCCGCTTCAA
>JBAXYX010000232.1:0-3598 GCA_041670625.1 Lentimicrobiaceae bacterium
ACTATTGGCAATACATTATTGGCTCTGCGCTCTACACTATTGTCAATACTTTGTTTGCTCTGCTCTCTATACTATTGGTAATGTTAAATTAACTCTAGTCTTTTTAGCATTGACAATACTTTATTAGCTCTAGTCTTTTTAGTATTGACAATAATCGCTATAAATCTGCTTTCAGTACTATATTACCGATAATACTTTACTACCATACCAACAATACTACAATTCTATTTATTGCGCTCTATAAAGTACAAAGGATCAAAGCAAACCGAAGTTTATAACTTTATGAACTCCACCCTTCTATTGCGGGCTTTACCTTCAGAAGTTGTGTTAGATTCTATGGGCTTGGTTTCACCTAACCCGTCGGTTTCTATCCTGTCGGCAGCTACTTTAAATTCACTAACCAGCATATTCTTTACTGATGCAGCTCTGCGTTTGGAAAGATCCAGATTCTTTGCATTGTCCCCATCACTATCGGTGTGGCCGTCAATTCTGATCCTAACCTGCGGGTTTTCATTCAGTACCTTAGCAATGTCGTTTACTGCACCGCGTGATTCAGCCTTTATTTTGTCGGAGTTTACATCAAAGTATATGCCGTAGCTAATCAGCTTTCCTTCGGTTAACAACTTGCTGCGTGTGTCAGGAGAAGCAGTGGTAAACCGCAGGTTGCTGATCAATGGATTCCCTTCATTTCCCCATAATGAAAACCTCAGTCTGTTGAAGTGGGTAGGTGTATACATTACCGTTGGCAAGTCGACTACTTTTTGTCCTTTATGATAAATACGCATCCTGGATTTCTGTACCCACACTATCACATGGTTTAATGCATCCGACACAACCGGATTCATCTCAGTAGTTCCATCAAGCATTTGCATTTTATCACCATTATAACCCTGAACATCCCATCCACCTTCCCTCAGAGTTACATGTACTCCACCATTACCGGGGAATAGTTCATCATCCAAAAAATCTCCGGTACTATTATACAGTGTGAAATAAAAGCTGCAATGTCCGTCTTCTTCATTTGATTGGGCAACTACATCAAATTCGAAGATGAAGTTTTCAGGCAGGTTCAGATCTTTCATAAGGATGTAAACCTGGTCGCGCGCATTCAAGTGCAACCAGTTTCCCGGAGCAATGTTAAGGGTTTTAACCTCACCACTACCTGTGGTAGTCCATAATGCCGGAAAATCCCCAACAGCATCTTGCGAAAAATCTTCAAAGAATAACAGCTTGTCGCCGGCTACGAAGTCATATTGTGATTTAGCTTCTACCTTTTGTTTTACAGGAGTAGCTTTCTGCACATTTTGTTCGCTTTCATCCGTACTCTCTGATTTCTGCTCATCCGTTTGCTCCTCCTCTGTTTGCTCATCTTCCGATTGCTCATCAACGCTTTCCTGTACTTCTTCTATTACCTTCTCTTTTACTTTATCACGAATAATACCTCTAAGGGTTCCCTGTGCAAAGGTCTGCCGGATTCCCACCAGTGAAAGGAGAAAAATGGTCATTACAGCAAGTGTAAGGATGCGGTTAGGTCGTCTGTTTCTTTTCATTGTTTTCTAAGGTTAAATTTAATAGTCGGTGAATGGTTGGTTTATGATTACTTCTTGGCTATTTAACATTTAGTTTATGGATGGTAATTAATAACCACTTTATTAGCTGGCTATTGGGCTTTTGTGGTTACTTAATACTTGAAAATGTGTTCATTATTGATTAAAAGTTATTCTTAATTATACGGTGACAAATCTGTTGAAAGTTACAATATTTACAGTTTTTCAGCTCAGTCTGTGTAAATTTTTTTCCGGGATTAAACATATCATTTAAAAGCTCCTTTAACCTGAGTTCAAATGTATCATCGTCAACCTGTGAATCTAATTCAAGGAAACCTTTACTCAATGACCTGAAAGAAATAATGCCCGGGCATATTTTATACTTGCTGAATGTCGCATCTGATTCAGCTATGAATTTATAAAAAGAAAGCTGCAGCTTCTTGTCGAATTTCTTATCAGGATCAAACATTTCATCCACAGATTTAACAACCAGGTCTTTTGCATCAACAGCACCTGTTTTGTAATCAATCACTCTCAAATTACCTTGTGAAACATCTATTCGGTCGAGCTTTCCATACAAAGTCACTTCTCTGGTGATATTTCCCGGCAAATCAATGGTTATTTTCCTGAGCAATGGATGCTCAATACCCATGATGACGGGGGCTTTGTCTTTTTCAATCAGTCTGATCTCACTTTCAAGGAATCGCTTGAGCCATGTTTCAGCAACTTTCAAGAACAACAAATTCTTACCTGAATCTATTTTAAGGGCCGGATACGTATCTTTTGTACTTCCGGCAATCAGGGTCTGCGCATTTTTGGCTGCTTCCTTTAACTTATTGATATCAGGGAAGGTGTTGACCGAATCTTTGTAGAGTTCTTCCAGCACGGCATGTATAATAGTTCCCATGGTGCGGACGGAGATGTCCTCCTCCACTTCTTCTATTTCTTCGATGCCCAGAATATAGGAAAAATAGAATGACAGCGGACAGTTTATGTATTGCTTGATAGAAGAAAACGAGAAGCCTTTATCAGCCTTCTCCGCCAATTTTTGCAATACTGTATCGGTCTTTTCAATACTTATTTCCCATGGCTTAGTTCCTTCCGCATCATCTGCTGATGGGGTGAGGGGGATCAAATTGACCCCTTTACCGGGAAGCTCCCATTCAAGTTGCCTGATGTACCGGCTCTTTTCACCGCCACCTAACCCGGAATCATCCTCATTGTAAACCAGCCATGCCTGACTGCTTCGCTGCAACAGCTTATAAAAATGATAGGCAAATACCGCTTGCCGCTCCTGGTGGGTGGGCAGGTTGAAGTGCTTCCTGATATCGAAGGGTATAAATGATTTATTCGACTTTGCAGATGGGAGTACATCCTCATTTGCAGAAAGAAGGATGATATTTTCAAAGTCCAACACTCTTGTTTCAAGCATTCCCATGACCTGTATCCCCTGCAAAGGCTCCCCATAAAAGGGCACCCTGGTGCTGCCGGCTATCTCACGAAAGAAATTATAAAGGGTTAGCAGGGATTCTATCTGTATATCTTCACGTTCCAGACAATTCTTTAAATCATTTACTTTTTGGTACAGGCAGTATAGAATTTCCAGATCCGTATCTGCCATATCATCTATATCGGATTTAGGTACCTTGTCAGCGCTGTCATTTTTACCCTCAAACCCCGTCTTGCCGGTCTTGTTTACTATAAATGCTAAACCGAGTTCTTTAACCTCGTTAGTATTCTCAACCCCATTCGCTAAACCAGACTCATTTACCGCCTTAGCTCTTTCAACTCTCTTCGCTAAACCGGATTCATTTGCCTCGTTAGCTCTTTCAACTCTCTTCGCTAAACCGGATTCATTTGCCTCCTTAGCTCTTCCAACCCCCTTTGCTAAACCAGACTCATTTACCTCGTTAGTATTTTCAACTCTATTCACTAAACCAGGCTCATTTACCTCGTTTGTATTTTCAACCCTCTTCACTAAACCAGACTCATTTACCGCCTTAGCTCTTTCAACTCTCTTCGCTAAACCGGATTCATTTTCCTCCATAGCT
>JBAXYX010000233.1:0-3586 GCA_041670625.1 Lentimicrobiaceae bacterium
AAATCAAAGGGACGTCATTAGCATAACCTTGGTAGAACCTTGTTGTATTCTTGGTATAACGTTGGTGTAGTAATCACCTGATACATAAGGGAAGTAAAAACTGTTAGTTTTTTACTTCCCTTATTGCTTTAATCATGTATTATTAAGCCAGCTTCACAAATTTTCAGTCCACATAATAATTAGAAATGAATAAACAGCAATGAACTGGCAGCAATGAATATCCAAAGGGTAATTCCTAAAAGGAAACTCTTGAATCCTGCATTTTTAGCTTCGGCTATTGATATGTTTGATCCAATCAGAAACAGGGCTAATACCATTCCTTTCCTTCCAAGCCATGTTAAGTGTGTATAAGTATCCTGCCATCCTGTTACAAAGTGAGCGAACACTATAGCTCCTATAAAAAAAGCAATGAACCATGGTATTGTAATTTTTTTGCCATCAGCTTTCTTGTTAAAAAAAGCAATCGCGAATGTCAAAGGGATAATCCACAGGGTTCTGGTGAGTTTCACCGTAGTGGCAACAGCCAATGCTTCCTCCCCATATGATGCACCTGCTCCTACTACTGAACTTGTATCATGAATGGCAATGGCTGCCCAATAACCAAACTCATGTTGACTTAGCCCGAAGTAATGCCCTATAGCAGGAAAAAGAAATAACGCGATAGCATTCAATATAAATATAACTACTAAGGAAAATGATACCTGATAATTCTTCGCATGAATAACAGGTGCAACAGCAGCAATAGCACTTCCTCCACATATTGCTGTTCCTGAACTGATCAATAACGCGATAGTCTTATCTACTTTAAATATTTTACCTAGTATCAGGCCCACTATTACAGTACTCACTACTGAAAATACAGTTAGTACAAATCCCGTTTTTGAAGTAGCCAACACCTGAGTGAGATTCATGCTAAATCCCATCAATACTATTGAAACCTGAAGAATTATGCCTGTAAATTTACCTGCACTCTGATGGTGCATTCCCATCATTGCCAAACACAGTCCGGCACATAGTCCTATTGCAGGTGACACAATAGGAAGGAAACAACAGGCAATCATTAAACCATAAACAAAATTGATGTTTTTTTTAATCAGGCTCATACTATTATTGATTTTTATGACCGCAAAAGTATGAGGCTTTTATAACCAATCAAAATAGCATTTTATTATTAACGATAACTAAATGTTATACTCTTTAAAGTATTCAATAAAAAGCCAGGGCATCCTGAATGTAGGGCCCAATAAAGTGGCAGCCCTGAAATGCCTCTCGAAAGACAAATTTTTAATTTTTATAGTTTTGAATCTTTTGTTCAACGCTTCCCTTTTAATAGCCCACTCCGACACAAGCGCAATGCCATCAAAGTTGTCAAGAAAGTTCTTGATAGTTTCTGTAGCGCCCAAGTGCATGAAAATATTCAGATTATCAATACTAATTCCCTTTACCTTAAGAGATTTCTCAATCACCTCTAGTGTACCTGAACCTCTCTCCCTTATCAGAAGGGGTATTTGCGTCAAATCATTAAGACTTATTTCTTTAAGCCCGGCATAAGCTGATGAAACACCGGTAATCGCAATAATATTGTCATTCATTACAGGGATATAGCGAATATTAGCTCGTGAAGAGTCATTTTCAACCATGGCCAGATCGATTTTACCGACAAGCAATAGCTCTTCAATTTCGTATGAGTTTCCGTTAAGCAACGTAATCTTAATTTCAGGATATCGTTTATGGAATGATGCCAGTACTGAAGGAATCACATATTGAGATATTGTAGAACTAGCCCCAATAGTAAGTTCCCCTTTTTGATTACCGGTTATGTTGCCTAATTCAAACTCCATGGAAGCATATTGCTTTCTGATTGATTTTAAATGGGTTAACGCCAGGGTTCCTTCATTGGTAAGATAAATTTTATTCCCTCTGCGTGTAAAGAGTGCTACATTAAGCTTATTCTCAAGTTCCTTAATATGCTTTGAAACTGCAGGTTGGCTAATATGCATCTCCTCAGCCGCTTTGGATATGCTGAGGTTCTCAGCTACTGATATAAAAACATTGTCCCTATAATCCATATAGTTGTACTTTATAATAAGCTTCAAATTATTGTTGCTTCTTCAAATGAGAAAACAAAGCTATGGAAAATAAAGTAACTTGCAGTAAAACAAGTAAGTCTAACCCTTACGACTACGAATATGCCAACTTAAATTGTTTGATTTAACCCTGATAATCAATTATTCCGCCATACTTATTCCAAACATTGAGCCCTGTATATCTTTAGGTAGTAGTTTATAATTCAATAAATTGCACCAATAAATTGCAAGCGCTTAAACAGGTATATAAAATATTCCTGAACATTGTTTTGTATTTAGAACAATGTTCAGTATCTTTGCATCGTTAATTTTATAAACATTGTTATGGCTGATAAAAAAGAGATACAAGAACAGCGAATACGCAAATATTTCATGGATGCAGCAAAGGAAACCTTAAAAGGTGAAGGGCTGAGAGCTGTTAATGTAAGAGCAATTGCTGAACGTGCAGGATACTCCTATGCAACACTTTATAACTATTTCAAAGATCTTAACGAACTAATATTCCTTTGCGTTCAGGATTTTACTACTGAGTGTGAAACATTCGTAAATGATGAAACCATACAGTTGCCTGCCGGTAAAGAAAGGTTAAAAGCACGTGTACAAGCTTACGTTGACTATTTTATCCAGTACCCTGGCATTTTTGAGCTTATATTTCTTGAAAGTATGCGTAACCTGGGCAACAAAGAGGTGATAGCGCAACACATATACACCTTCATGGACCATATATGCCAAGCTGACCTGGATGTTTTAAAAGCTGAAGGCAAATTGAATGACATAGAGGCTGCCAACATGTTGGCTATCCTTAAAAATGCAACCACAGGTTTATTACTATTCTACAATAACAGGATGCAACCTTCAAATTACAAAACGTTTATGGAAATATCCTTAAAACAGATTGACACCATGGTAAAATCTATATAATCCGCAGAATTAATAATTTGTTTTGATGGATGAAATCTATTTAAGCCCGGTAATACATTCATGGTACCTTTGGGAGTATTCTTTGGCATCTGGTGGTTACATCTATCATAACCTCAGTAAACATCTATCCGGCTTTAGGAAGTAATCGATGATACCAGGAGTAAGCATTTATTTTACCTTTGGGAGTATTCTTTGGTATCTGGTGGTTACATCTATTATACCTTATAGAATGATTGATGTTAACTTGAAACGACTACCATTTTATTTTGGGTAGTCATCAAGTTTTCGCTGGAAGACATCAAGTATGCTTTGTACATTCTAACATACCATCAGTAGGAATTAACTATATTTCGGAAAACACCAATGTAAATTGGGAAAACTATAAGTACATCTTGGCAAAGCTTTTAGTGTACCATGGTAAAACCTTAAGTACACATTGGCAAAGCTTTAAGTATAACATGGTAAAACCTAAAGTACACCTTGACAAAGTTTTAAGTGTAGCATGATAAAACCATAAGTGCATCTTGGCATGACCTTAAGTTTTCCTTGGGAAGACATGAAGTTAATCCAGACATGAC
>JBAXYX010000234.1:0-3567 GCA_041670625.1 Lentimicrobiaceae bacterium
AATCGACATGAATATGCTATCACCTTTAATAACACACTTATGATTGATACCCGGGAATGGATGAAACCTGTTACCATCAATAAGCAGCAGTTCAGGCGTAACATTTAATCCTTTTATGGCGAAGTGCATGGCTCTGATGGAAGCCTGCAATATATTTATTTCATCTATAGTTTCAGCACTAACGCTCGACACACACCAGGCAATGGCATCTCTTTCAATTTCTTTACGAAGCTTTTCACGAACTGAGGCAGTCAGTATTTTAGAGTCATTGATCATCGGGTTGTAATAATTGACAGGTAAAATGACTGCGGCAGCAAAAACAGGTCCGGCTAAACAGCCTCTTCCGGCTTCATCAGCACCGGCTTCCACTAGACCTGTATTGGAAAATTGATTCTTAAGCATATCAGGGAACCAATCGGTTTATAAGGAAAGAGCAGATGAGTAACAACATCATGATATTGTAAAACCTGGTTCTTTTTTGATTATGAATAGAGTATGACAGCATTATTGAAATTGGAATAAAAAGAACCGGTAACAGCAAAGGGGCTGCTGTACCCGCACTGCCAATAGCCATTAATGTTACGAATGAAAATTGAAAAGTAAGCCACATTTTTTTACGGATACTGATTATTTTATCAGAAGCATCGTTAATAAAATGCATCGTACTCTTAAAGGCAATGATTACTAATAAGCTCAAGGATATCCATTGGTAAATATCCGGCATAAGGAATCGTATGGTTAAACCATTAAAGAATGTGATATAGTTGCCAATGATAAAATCCAGGTTGTCATTCCAGAAGAAAGCAAAGAACATGTAAACGTATGGCACGATGAGCCCTATCAGTGAAATCAGCCATTCACGCCATGTATTTATACTATATGTGAGGAACCCGATCCATATAAAAAGAATAAAAACAATAGCATAAGGAATAATCATTGAAGCTATTGAAATTGCTATTGAAGCATTCAATATCTCTTTAAAGGGGTACTGTTTCCCGAATAGATTCATGATATTCCTAAAACTGAAGACCAATAACAACATCACAGCCAGTGTTCCTGTCAGATAGGCCGTATCAGGTGAAAAAAGGAACAATATAGTTGATATGGTAGCAGTAAGAAATGATAATCGTGGTATGATTTCACATGAGGTGGCAATTTTATTAATATACAATGCAATGGTAATCATTATCAGTACGGTGAAAATTTTCACTGTCAGAGGAAATGAAATGGCCATTTGGTTAAGCCAAACCCATATAGGTGAAATAAGCGTTGAATCAAACGTAATGTTGAATTTAACCGGCGGGGTTATGAAGTAGGCCGCCATCATCACCATGATGATTAATATATGGGTATATTCCCCTGATTTTGAAATTTTCTTAAGCATTAGGATTGCACCTTTATTTTATAATATCAAATCCTAAGTCCTTTCGATAGTATTTACCCTGGAAATCAATATCATCTACCTTGCTGAAAGAAAGGTTTAATGCATCTTTTGCTGTATCAGCAAGGGAAGTTATGGCAATTACCCTTCCACCTGAAGTAACAACTTCACCGGTTTCAATGTTGATGGCTGTGCCTGCATGAAAGATCAGGCTATCACCAGTTTCGTATAAACCACTAATTGGAAATCCTTTTTGATAGCTGCCGGGATAACCTCCTGAAACCAACATTACGGTTGCTGCTGCACGCGGATCAATGTTGATTTGCATACCTGATAAATCCCCTTTTGCAGTTGCTAATAATAATGGAACCAGGTCAGATGATATCCTTGGAATTACGGATTCAGTTTCAGGATCTCCCATTCGTACATTGTATTCAATTACAAAGGGATTACCTTCCACATTGATCAATCCAAAGAAAACAAATCCCTTGTAGTCAATATTATCAGCTTGCAGTCCCTTAATGGTAGGTTTGATGATCTGGTCTTTGACTTTAGTCATAAACACTTCATCAGCAAATGGAACAGGTGAAATTGACCCCATACCTCCTGTATTAGGCCCGGTGTCATTTACGCCAATCCGCTTGTAATCTTTAGCTTCAGGTAATAAAACCCAGTTGATTCCATCAGTCAGAATGAATACGGAGAGTTCAATTCCCTTAAGGAATTGTTCAATAACAACTTTTTCAGATGCAGCACCAAACCTTTTATTAATCAGCATATCGTCCAATTGATTCAATGCTTCCTCTTCTGAATTCACAATTACAACACCTTTGCCTGCTGCCAGACCATCAGCTTTCAGGACATAAGGGGCGTTCATCGATCTGATGAATTCAGCGGCTTCCCTGATCTCAGATGATTTGAAGGTTTTATACGCTGCGGTAGGAATATGGTGGCGTATCATGAAATCCTTAGCGAAATCCTTACTCCCTTCAAGCATGGCACCCTGTTTTGAGGGACCGAGTACAGCAACCTTATGGAGCAGTCTGTCGGCTTTGAAATAATCATAGATGCCATTTACCAACGGTTCTTCAGGTCCGGTAACCACCAGGTCAATGGAATTTGACAACACGAATGATTTAATAGAATCAAAGTCATTCAGCTTTAATGAAACATTAGTACCAATTAAGCCGGTACCTGCATTTCCAGGAGCAATAAACAGCTTTTGAGTAATCTTACTCTGGGCTATTTTCCATGCCAGGGTATGTTCCCGTCCGCCTGAACCTAACAGAAGTATATTCATCAGTGATTTTTTGGCAAAGTAACAAAATATCCGAAACTTTTTTTGATTTGAATCAATAAATCAAAGCTAATAAAAAAGCCTCTTGGTTAAAGAGGCTTTTTTATTGAGGTCAACAAAATTATCTGTTTGATTCTAATCTTTTTTTCTCTGCTAATTTTTTCAAAGTTTCTTCCTGAACAGCCTTAGTTACAGGCATATATTGGAAGAATTCCATAGAGTAGTTAGCACGACCGCTTGAGAGGTTCCTGAGTGAAGTGGCATAACCGAACATTTCCATCAAAGGCACAATTCCATTCACCTTTTGTGAACCTTTACGATGACGCCTCATACTTTCAATTTTACCACGACGTTTGTTCAGATTACCCACAATGTCACCTATATATTCGTCGGGCGTATTGATTTCAATCTTCATAACCGGTTCAAGGAGTGTAGGATTAGCTTTCATGAATCCTTGTTTGAAGCAGATAGAAGAACAAATCTGGAAAGCGAAGTCAGAAGAATCTACAGGGTGGAACTGGCCATCAAGTAGAACAACTTTAACATCCACTACAGGGAATCCCGCGAGGACACCGGTAGCCAATGTTTTTATGATTCCTTTATTAACAGAACTGATATACTCAGCCGGAATAGAACCACCCTTAATTTTGTCAACAAACTCATAACCTTTGCCTTCATTAGGTTCAAGACGAAGATAAGTTTGGGCAAATTGTCCTTTACCACCTGATTGTTTGGAGTGGCGGTATTCAACTTCCACTTCATGCGTAATGGTTTCACGGAAAGCAACTGAAGGTTCACCAACTATAACGTCAACCCCGAACTCAGTTTTTAAACGATCAACCAGGATTTCAAGGTGGAGTTCACCCATACCGGCAATGATATTTTCTTC
>JBAXYX010000235.1:0-3567 GCA_041670625.1 Lentimicrobiaceae bacterium
ACTACTTTTAGCATTGCTAATGATGTGGCAAAATACTTTGCAATCATACCGGCTATTGCACTTGCCCTCTATCCGGACAAAAATGGCACAGGCCCTCTTTCTGCACTTAATATTATGAACCTTGGTTCACCTGATAGTGCAATTTTAAGTGCCATTATATTTAATGCAATTGTCATTATTCTTTTAGTTCCCCTGGCATTAAAAGGAGTCCAGTATAAACCTGTGGCTGCAAACATAGCTTTGACCCGAAACCTGCTAATTTATGGTCTTGGAGGTATTATCGCACCTTTCGTTGGTATTAAACTGATCGATTTACTGATTAATTTATAAACTATACCAGCAAACCCTAAAGTATAAAACAATGCACATGTAACGCAAATAAAGTAAAGGAACAGCCCATGAAAATAATCTTGATTTCCTTCAAAACACTCTTGGTATTCACTATATTAACAGGCATTATATACCCATTAGTCGTAACAGGAATTGTTCAGTTAGTATTTCCTGCTAAAGCAAATGGCAGCTTAATTGTAAAAGACGGACGAACGATAGGGAGTGAACTTATCGGACAACAATTTACCAGTAACATATACTTTACAGGCCGGCCTTCAATTACATTATACAATCCTTTGCCATCCAGTGGATCGAACTTAGGTTTAACAAATAGGAAGTTGAAAGACCAGGTTGATATACGCAAACAACAGTTTATTGCATTTAATCAATTAAACAGTTTGGCTGTTATACCCTCTGAAATGCTATTCGCATCTGCAAGTGGTCTTGATCCACATATTTCTCCTGAAGCGGCCTTCTTGCAGATAAAACGAATAGCTAAAGCCCGAAATTATAATGCTTCTCAAAAAAAGCAATTAGTGCAATGCGTGATAAATCAAACTGAGTCTCCTCAACTTTTAGTCCTTGGAAATGAAAGAATAAACGTTTTATTGTTAAATTTGGAAATAGATAAGATCAAATGAACAGCTTGGATGATGATAAGCCGAATCCGGATGAACTTTTAGCTTCGTTGATCAGCGAAGAGGAAAAAAGTAAAAAGGGCAAACTGAAAATATTTTTTGGTATGTGTGCAGGTGTGGGCAAAACCTATACTATGCTTCGATCAGCCCGTAATGAAAAGCTAAAAGGCACTGATATCATCATTGGTTATATTGAATCGCATAACCGCAAGGAAACTTCTGACCTGACTAAAGGAATAGAAATCATTCCACGGAAGGTATCCAATTACAAATCCACAACTTTGGAGGAGATGGATCTGGATGCTATCCTTAAACGAAAGCCTCAAATTGTTCTGGTTGATGAGCTGGCGCATACTAATGTCCCGGGTAGCAGGCATACCAAGCGTTACCATGATGTTCAGGAAATCCTTGAGAATGGCATCAGTGTTTACACGACACTCAATGTACAGCATCTTGAAAGTCGCTCAGATACCGTAACACAGATAACCGGTATCATCGTACGGGAAACCATACCTGATGATATCTTTGAGCAAGCTGATGAAGTAGAACTGATTGACTTATCACCTGAAGAATTGCTTCAGCGATTCGCTGATGGGAAAGTATATGAACCTGACCAGTCAAAAGAAGCTATCGAAAACTTTTTCAGGAAAGGTAATATTACAGCATTACGCGAAATGGCCTTACGTATTGTAGCTGACAGAGTGGATAAACAGCTGCTCGTTTATATGCAGAGTAATCGTATCCGTGGCCCCTGGAAATCAGGGTTTCATCTATTGGTTGCCATCGGGCCAAGCCCTTTTTCTGCGAGGTTATTACGCTGGGCAAAAAGCCTTTCCTATTCAATGGGAGCTGATGTTCAGTCCATCTATATTGAAACAGCTCCAAAATTAGCCTTAAAAGACCAGCAGCAGCTTGATAAAAATATAACCCTCGCAAAGCAGTTGGGTATTAAATTCCGCATTATCACAAGTAATGATAAGGTAAAGGCTATAGTTGATTTTGCAAAGAAAGAAAACATCACCCATATCATTGTTGGCAAACCCCAAATAAGGAATGTAAGATCAATGTTGCGCCTTGGTAACTTCGTCAATAGACTGATAAAGTACAGTGGTAATATTGATGTTTATATACTTGGTGCCGACAATAAGGCAAGAGACCATTTTAAGGACAGGGTATCCATTCCTTCATTTACCTCAAATATAAGGCAGTACTTTATTACTTCATTATTAGTTTTAGCTTCTTTTGCATTTTTCTACCTGACAAAGAGTTTTATCAGTTATCAGGTTATTTCATTCATGATGTTGTTTTTAGTTTCAATCCTTGCAATTTTCTATGGCACAGGGCCTATATTGCTTGCTGCTGCTCTATGTGCCCTGATCTGGGATTACATATTTATCCCACCATCCTTTACTCTTTATGTTGGCAAAGCCGAAGACCTGTTGATGCTCATTATGTTTTTCATCATTGCACTACTGAATGGAATTTTAACTTCGAGGGTCCGCCATCAGGAAAAGAAAATCAGAATCAGGGAAGAGCGTACCCATGCGCTCTATCAACTAACCAGAGATTTATCACTCACTACCGGTATTGAAGAGGTTACACAAACTGCAATTAAATATTTCAAGAACTATTTCAATTTAGACTGTTCGATTATTTTAAGAACTAGCAATAACCAGCTTGCCGAAAACATTAGCCATGATGCTGAAACAAAGCTATCTGAAAACGAATTCAGCATTGCATTGTATGCATTTAAACATTCCGCTAAAACAGGCAAATATACTGATACGCTGCCTTCTACTGATTACACCTTTTATCCATTAATAGGGAACACTGAAAATATGGGAGTAATCGCTGTTAAACACACTAAAGTGTTTACACAGGGTGAAGATCAATTCTGGGAAGCTTTTCTAGCACAAATATCCGGAAAGTTCGAACGTGAGTTTCTACGCAATGCTGCAAAGACAGCCTATATTCTTAACGAATCTGATAAACTCTACAAAACTCTTTTCAATTCCATCTCACATGAGTTACGAATTCCGGTTACCACTATCATGGGCGCTTCTGAAGCACTTTTGACGCAAAGTTACCCGGAAGAAACAAAACTTAAGTTATATTCTGAAATTGTTACCTCCTCTATAAGATTAAACCGTTTGATCGAAAACCTGCTAAATATGTCACGTCTTGAATCAGGACGCATCACTCCCCGTAAAGATTGGTGCGACGTTCATGACTTAGCCAATAAAGTAACTGAAACACTCTATCAGGAATTAAAACCTTTTATCTTAGCAATTGTCATTAATGATAATATGCCCTTGGTGAATATTGATTTTGGCCTTACTGAACAAATTATTCACAATCTTTTACTGAATGCTACTCAAAACGCTCTTGAAGGGACCAAAATAAGACTCAAATTCTTTAACGACCAGGGTTTCCTTACCATTCAGGTGATGGACAGAGGCAAGGGCTTCCCCGAAGGGGATTTGCCATCTGTCTTTAATAAATTTTATCGTATGAAAGATCCTAAGGCTGGTGGAACTGGTTTGGGCCTATCTATCGTTAAAGGATTTGTTGAAGCTCAAAAGGGAACGGTAAAGGTAGA
>JBAXYX010000236.1:0-3553 GCA_041670625.1 Lentimicrobiaceae bacterium
AGGAATACCTGAACTTGTAGCATGGCTTGAGCAGTCAGATTACTTTGTTTCTCCTGCCTCAACTATTTACCATGGAGCTTTTGAAGGTGGGCTTTGTGAGCACTCACTTAAGGTTATGAAACTGTTTGCTGATATAAATACACATATTGAAAAGTGTGCACCTAGAGACACAGTAATTATTTGTGGTCTCCTGCATGATCTGTGTAAAGTAGGTGCCTACAAGAAGTTTATTAAAGAGCAAAAAGTAATTTATCGACACACTGAAAATCATGCATCAAGATACTACCATGCAACTTTATCCTTGGACATTATAGAGGGTTTTATAGAACTCACTCCTTTGGAGCATGATATAATTCTTTATCATATGGGGCTTTTCGGCTGTCACGGCAGGTATTGCGAGTACTCTTCAAAAGATATGTATACTGCAATTGCAGACAACTGTTTAGTTCAAATATTTGCTTCCTGTGACACTGAAGAAGCACATAGCTGTTAATATCTTAATTCTCTTTCTCTTTTTCTTTTCTTTTCCTTACCCTTCTGCACACGTTGTTTAAACAGTTTTGTTTTTTCTGATAACTGTTATAAACCAAAAGTTTATAATGTAGAACAGCATATACTCTCTAGTTACAATTTTTAAGAGGGTGATATTATAAACAAAAAATCAGGTACTTACGCACCTGGATATAGAATGTTATTGGCAGGTGTAAAGCCAAAAAAATGTATTCAGTCTGGAGTAGCCGCCAAAGATATGCGAAAGATTTTAAAATTTAGGGCAGTTCAGTGGAAAAACTTAACACTCTCGGAGTTTGCAGAGAGAACAGGCTTGTCTAGGAATACGTGCCTCAACTTAAAAAATATTTACAAGGCAAGTTGTGAGGGTCACAAATGAAACTAAAGGTAGTACTGGTATTAGTTACACTTTTAATTCTTTATGGCGTTGGTTCCGCAGCAGCTACGGCAGACCAAGCTAGGTGTGCTCCATATTTAGGAAATATTACCACTAATATGTATACTACAGGGATTGTTGGTGGCGACACGTCTGGATTAACGTATATTAATACAGGGCAAGCTGTAAGGTTTGAACAAACAGGGACAGTTAACCAAGTTCAGTTTTATGCTGAAAATACAGATGTATTAACTGAATTATACATAATAATCTCAAGAAAAGATGAAGGGACTGGATTATTTAGTGTTGTATATACTACAGCAAATCTAAAATCATCTGTTAGTGATGGTTTGAATGTACTAACTGTGTCCATGCCTGTAGTTGAGGGGGATTACTATGGTGTCCGTGTAAAAACAAGCACTGCTGAAAATACTGCAATAATGACACTTAATACCGCAACATACGAGTATCAATCAGCAATACGCTATACAAACGCAGCAGTTGACAGTAATTTTAACTGGTTGCAAGGATTACCAACAGTGGGTACGTTTGATGGGACTCTGGCAATTGACTTCTATATGCAAGCTCCCATGGTTGTATTTATTGGTGACAGTATAATAAGTGGACATCCGCTTTCATACGCTTGTACACCACAAGTAGAAGGGGCAAACTTTATTTATTATACTAAAGTAATTCCATATAAATTTCAAACAGTTAGTGGGTACTCATATCAAAACATGGGCATTTCAGGTGACACTTACCCAAATTTGTATAACAGGTTTGCAAAAGATGTACTAGCAAAAAACCCACAGTATGCAATAATTGAAGGAGGTGTAAACAACTTAGCCAGTGGGGATAGTGCAGCAACAATATTTCCATATATTCAGAATACCATCACTGCAGCGCAAAGCGCAGGTGTGCCAGCTATAGTAGTGTTAGTACTGCCTGCATATGGTTATCTTGATACTACAAAAAGTCAGCAGTGTGACGATTTAAATGATATGATTATTGCATATCATACAACAAATCCAGATTTCTCTATAGTTGATGCAAGGGAAGCTATAGGGACATACTCTAGTGTAAATGGTTGGTCATTAGATGCAGAGTATAAATCTGACACAGTGCATTTAAATGAAGCGGGTAATACGCTGCTTGCACAGTGCATATATGACTCTATGCAACCTGGGTGTATATCCCCTGTAGGGGGAGTCGCAGTAACAACCACATACCCACCACTTTATAGCACAGTTAACTTTGTGTGGGATGCAAGAGTAAGTGGAACGTCACAAATAGAAATAGCAGAGGATGCAGGATTTCTTAATATTATAGCAACAGAAGAAACAACAAGCGAAAGTACAGATATACAGCTACCTGCAGGGGAGTATTTTTGGAGAGTTAGAGTATATACAGACGGTTCATACAGTGGTTGGTCGTATGTAAGTACGTTTGAAGTAGTAAACACGATAACCACATCTGGGACGGGTGTACATGGCTCAGTGTATGAGTCTCTTGGACTAGGTAAATACAAAAATATCCAGGGTGCACTTGTTACAGTGTATAATGATACATATTCAGTAACAAAAACAACAGGTACAGAAGGTTACTATCAGGTATTAGGGCTCACAAACGGTACTTACTATGTTACAGTGAAAGCAACAGACTACGATAGCTCTGATATTATGGCTGTATCAATAGTGTCAGGGAGTATGAAAGTTCAGAATGTTGCTTTACAGGCTGCACAGAGTTATTTTTCACCAAATGACTGCATAGTAACTGTTAAGCAACACTGGTACTCAATGTCCGGTGTGGCTAATGTTGCCTACTCTGTCTACACGGGAGAAGCTACCACAGCAATAAAGTCAGGTACTACAGACAGCAATGGTGCACTTGTACTAGAAGATGTAACAGTAGGCACAAAGTACAGGATTGAATTAGTTACACAGATAGGAACACAGGTTGAGTACATTACACCATCAACATCCAAACTATCCTTTATAATCGTGCTGGACACTTCCGAAGAGCAGCTAACTCCAGGTGGGGGGCAGTTCTATGATGTTGTAAACGTAACGGTAGACAAAGAAGTATTAAACACAACTGCTGCAAGTGTTACAGTAACCTGGAACGGTACCAACTCAGACATGACAAAAGTCTATTATCGGATAGGGCAGACAGCTAATAACGGCACTTTTGTTATGCTGAATGACTACATAGAAACACCTACAGGAACAGCAGGTAGTAAAACATTTATAGTTACTAACTACATAGGGGAGGCTTACAAGGTCATAGTAGAATTTACGGAGGGTAGTTTCGGAACTGTTGAGAAAATTTATACTGTAACATTTGCAGGAAGCACAGTTCCATTTATCGGAGGAAAAGCACTGGCTTACTTTGGTGTTTTCCTTGTGTTTATCGTTGCAATGATGTTTGGGAAAGCAGAACATGCAGTAGGCGGGTTAATGGTTTGTGGTTTCTCTTGGTTCCTGTGGTATTTGGATGTATTCACGGGTTTTGGAGCTACAACAAATACAACTATGGCAGCAGGGTTAGTAATTGGAACGGTCTTTGCTTTGTTAGCAGTAATTAACGAAGCTAGAAAGGGGGCGAATATCTAATGTGGGCTAAAGAGATAGCCTTCTTCCTTCTTGCTTTTGTAGTGGCAGGAGGGAT
>JBAXYX010000237.1:0-3542 GCA_041670625.1 Lentimicrobiaceae bacterium
TGAAGAGTTTGGCAGTTTTGACACCTATATATGGCAATTCACAGGTCATAAAACAATTCATAATCATTGGAATAATAACCATGAAGTCCCTGCCTCAAGTAAGGAGAGCGATCTGATGAGCAAGGACATGAAGAAACGGGGCTTTTCATTTTGCGGTACTACAATTTGCTATGCGTTTTTGCAGGCAGCGGGCATGATTAATGATCATTCAATGGATTGTTTCCGTTGGGAAGAAGTTAGGGTACACGATAAATAGATAATGTAATGAGTGATAAGCGTCCATTAAGTGACTGGTTGCCTGTGTCGCGTGAAGAATTAGATAAACGTGGCTGGGATGAAGTAGATGTAATCATTGTATCGGGCGATGCTTATGTTGATCACCCTTCGTTTGGGCATGCTGTTATGGGTCGTTTGGTGGAAAGCTTGGGGTTCAGAGTGGCCATTTTACCCCAACCCAACTGGAGAGATGACTTACGCGACTTTAAGAAACTGGGTAAACCCAGGCTCTTCTTTGGGGTAACGGCGGGATGCATGGATTCTATGGTAAACCATTACACGGCTAACCGGCGCTTACGTTCTGATGATGCTTACACGCCAGGTGGCGTTGCCGGTTTCCGTCCCGACTATGCATCTATTGTATATACCGGCATATTAAAGAAGCTTTATCCTGATGTACCGGTTATTCTTGGCGGAATTGAGGCTTCTATGCGGAGGTTAACTCACTATGATTACTGGAGTGATAGTGTTAAGTCGGATATACTCACTCTGAGTGGCGCTGACATGGTTGTTTACGGCATGGGCGAACGCAGTATAGCCAGAATTGTTGATCACCTGTCATCCGGATTGCCTGTCAACCAATTGCGCAATGTTGAGCAAACAGTTTATCGCATGCCTGCTGACGAAAAGCTGATAGATGTACCCGGTTGGGAGTCCGTCAGTATGCCTTCACATTCAGAGTGTGAAAAGGATAAGAAGGCTTTTGCACGTCATTTTAAAATATTTGAAGAGGAAGCTAACCGCTGGCAGGGAGCAAGGCTCATTGAACAGAATGCTGATATGCTGGTTGTTGCCAATCCTCCGTATCCTCCCATGAAACCGGGCGAACTGGATGTAGCTTTTGATTTGCCTTATACCCGTGAACCTCATCCCAGGTATGCAAAAAGAGGTGCAATCCCTGCCTATGAAATGATCAGGAACTCCATTAATATTCACAGAGGCTGTTTTGGAGGATGCGCTTTTTGTGCCATATCTGCACACCAGGGTAAGTTTGTAGTAAGCCGGTCGCATAAATCTATCATCAAAGAGATCAGGGAGGTTGCGGCAAACCCTGAATTCAAGGGACATATCACTGATATGGGAGGCCCATCGGCCAATATGTACCTGATGGGTGGTATGGAACCTTCTAAGTGTATGAAATGCAAAAGAGCATCCTGCATTTTCCCGAATATCTGCCAAAACCTGAACACCGATCATAAACCCATGACCAATCTTTACAGGGAAGCAGCGACTATGAAAGGCATCAAGCGGTTGACCATAGGCAGCGGAATCCGTTACGACATGCTGATTGGCCGTACGGAAGCTGAAAATAAAGCATACGGACTCGATGAATACATGAAGCAGGTGATTGTGCATCATGTATCAGGAAGGTTAAAAGTGGCGCCTGAACATAGTTCACCCGTTGTATTAAAAATCATGCGGAAACCACCCTATGAAACATTTATCGCGTTTCAGAAGCGGTTTAATGAAATCAACCGATCAGCAGGACTCAATCAACAATTGATCCCTTATTTTATATCCAGTCATCCCGGCAGCCGGTTAACTGATATGGCTGAACTGGCCTGTGAAACCATGAAGCAGGGCTTTCATCTGGAACAGGTACAAGACTTTACACCTACCCCCATGACTCTGGCAACAGCTATGTATTATACAGGATTGGATCCTTATACCATGAAACCTGTTTATGTTGCCAAATCTCGTGACGAGAAACTTGACCAACTGCGCTTTTTCTTCTGGTACAAGCCTGAAAACCATCGATGGTTTAAAGATACCTTGCGTAAGATTGGTCGCCAGGATCTGTTAGAGCAGTTCAGAGTAAGCAGATAAAAAAGAATATTCAGATACTCATTGCTAAAATGTAATCTTGTGTTACATTTGCATTCGATATGAATTCTTATACAGAACGTTAACCTAACAATTAATTCTATGAAAAAATTATTTATCCTTTGTGGTATGGTTCTTTTTACCAGCCTGATGTTCAGCAGCTGTTCAAAAGACGAAGAAGAACCTGTACTTCCAACTCTTTCTTTAAAACAAGCTGAAGGTTTTACAACCGATAATACCACAGCAGCCTTTGGAGATACTATACGCTTTGGCGTAATTGCAAATGGCAATGGAACAGATAAACTGGCTAAGTTTAAAATTGAAGTTAATGGACAAACGGCTCTGGATTCAACCATCAGCACTCAGAACTTTACCTTTAACTTCTATATCACTAAAAGTATCGTTGATGTTGAAGAATGGATCATGAGTGTTACGGATATAGCAGGGAACACCGTTAATAAAACGGTCACCATTACCGGTCAATTTGGTGAGCTTGATTCCTATACCACCATTTTAATGGGCGCTCAGGATAATGTAAATGAAAAGAGCTTCCTTTCATTAAGTAATCATGCAGCTACCACTTATTTACAGGCTGAGGCATTTGAACACCAGGCTGACATTGACATGTTCTGTTTCTTTGAAAACAATGAAACCCATCAGAACATGATGACCCTTGCTGCTCCGGGTTCTAACATTACCGGTATTTTTACAGGTGCAACGTCTCCTGACAACTATACTACAAAGAACCTGACTTACTATGTAAAGACTGATCTTACTGCTGCCCAGTTTGACGCAATTGGTAATGATGCGGTTGTTTTAGCGTCATACAATGCTGAAGATAAATCACGCAAAGCTAAAGAACTGACCGTTGGTGATGTTTACTCTTTCCTTTTAAATTCAGGCAAATACGGATTATTTAAAGTGATTGCTGTGAATGGTGAAGAAACAGGCACTTTAGAAATTGCTATTAAGGTTCAGAAATAATATGATTGCATATTTTTACCATCTTGACAGAAAGTCGGACATTCAGATGCTGATAGTCCGGCTTTCTGTCTTTTTTTTGTTAGCAGGGGTCATGGCTTCCTGCGCTAAAGATGAAAGCATACACCGTACTTCGCTCATCCTCAAAACCGGTATCAACTATACCTCGACCATGGAGGAGGTACCCTTAGGGGGGGCCATCACCATCGGAATACTTGCTTCGGGAGCCGGTGTACCATTGACCTATTTGCATATTGAGCGGATTATAGGAACGGATACCCTGGTCCAGATTGATAAAGGAATTTATATGGGCAGTGAAGGGTTAGACCAAGATTTCACTTTCGTGAAAGACACGGCCCTTATTGAAACCTGGCGTGTTTTGGTGATGAATGCCGACCGGGATACAGCTTCACAGATTCTAAAAGTGCGCCGAGGTTCAGGGAGTGCCTGGGGTGATATCA
>JBAXYX010000238.1:0-3541 GCA_041670625.1 Lentimicrobiaceae bacterium
CTATTTCATCGGTAAAAACTTATGCATTGACAGGTCATAACTTGTCGCCAGCTTCAGGTAACATTACTCTGACTGCACCTGACAATTTCCAAATTTCTCTTTCTGAAAGTAGTGGCTTTGTAGCCTCTTTATCTATTCCATATTCGGGACACAAATTATCAACAACCATTTATGTACGATTTCTGCCCACCTCAAATAATACAGAGTATAGCGGAATTATCACCCATGCCGGAGGTGATGCTGATAATGTGAGTATTACAGTAAGCGGAAGTAGTATATTAGAGTACTGTCAACCAGAATACACTTACGGAACCTCTGACAACGACTATATTTCATTGGTACAACTTGATTATATTTATAATTTAACAGGAGCTTCATCATCCCCGTATTATTACTATTACGAAAACCTGTCGACTGATCTGATAGGAAACAGTATTTATGAGATTGTATTACGTGCCGGAACCTATTATAGAAGTAATAATATTGCTGTATGGATAGATTATAACCAGAACGGTACTTTCGAAACGAATGAAAAACTTGGACAAGTAACACTCGATATTTTTACTTATCAAGGCACCATACAATTTACCATTCCATCCGATGCCGTTTCAGGTACTACACGGATGAGAGTACGCGAAGTTTGGGATCAATCAAATATTGATCCTTGCAGTACATACTCTTACGGTGAAACAGAAGACTATAATGTGAATATTATTACCTCAATTCAAGTGAATGTTTCAACTTCATCAACTTGTCCGGGCGCTCAAAACGGGACCATTACTGTAAACGCAACAGGTGGACAGGAACCTTACCAATATAGCCTAAATTCAGGAGTCTACCAATTAAATAACGTTTTCACAAATCTTGCTGCCGGTTATTATTCTGTATCCGTCAAAGATGTCAATAATGAAATAGCAACCACTACTGCACTAATAGGAACATCTGACACATTAACAATGCCCCCTCTTACTGCTACTATTATTCCCTCCTCATGTGCAAATTCCCTCGATGGTGCAATAGCTGTTACCAATATTCCCGTCTCCATTGATTTCTTAAAAGCAGATGCTGATTATGTTAATTTGGGAGGCAGTTTACTAAATAACCTTCGGCAATTCACTATTGAAGGATGGATTAAATTAGACAAATCACAAATATCGGGTACTCGCACCTGGGGGTTGTTCGGACAAAACGATGCTATTGAGTTCGGGATCATGAATAGTACGACGCTACAATTATGGTCGAATGGCGGAGGCACATTAAACATCCCGTTAAGTCTTTATCCTGATGATAATGACTGGCATCATATAGCAGGGACAGGCGATGGCAGTATAATGAAAGTATATATTGATGGTGAACTCTCAGGTAGCCTATCAGGATCAACCACCAATTACGGTTCAAGCACTTATCCAACCGTTATTGGAGGGCATGTGTGGGATGAAACAGGTAATTACTTTTCAGGAAGTATCATCAAAACAAGTTATTGGAGCAGGGCTCTATCAGTTAGTGAGATTGCTGCTTTAGCTAATACTAAATTCACTCAATATACTGGTGATGAATCAGGATTAATTGCCGGTTACAATTTCTTTGAAGGAGGAGGAACGACACTTTCAAAAATTGGCTCTGCTACCACTAATGGTACTCTTATGAACACACCTGAATGGAATGAGGTCTTTTCTTTTGTATGGACAAAAACGAATGATCCCTCTTTTTCATCGAACACTAAAAACATTAGTCTGATTAGCTCCGGTGAATACACTCTGAATGCTTTATACACTGATTACTGTCCCATTACAGGAACCTGGACTGTTGGATATGGTAGCGCTAATTTCTGGACTGGATTGACCGATAATAATTGGAATGATTCAGGTAATTGGACTTGTGATATACCTGATCTGGCAACTGATGCCAATATCCCGTCAGGCAAGGCTATTTATCCGTTGCTGGGTTCAGGTGAAGCAGGAGCATGCAACAACCTGGTGATTGATCCGGGAGCTTCGGTTACCGTTATGGATAATACTTTGCAAATAGCCGGAATCATTCAGAACACCGGAACTTTTGATGCTGCTCAGGGAACTATTGAAATGAAAGGTGCCTTTGCACAATCAATTCCTGCAGGTACCTTTAACAACAATCTGCTGTTAAACCTTACGATTAATAATCCGGCTCATGTGACCCTTAATGGGACACTCCTTATTTCAGGAGTGTTAAAGGCTCAGTCTGGCAATCTGATTACAGGTGGTTACCTCACGCTGCTTTCAACTGCTTCACAAACTGCATTGATTGATGGAAGCGGACAAGGTGAAGTATTGGGCAATGTTACAATGCAAAGATATCTCCCCTCAGCTTACGGTTACAAGTATTTTGGTTCACCATTCCAAAGTGCTACAGTCAATGAGTTTGCTGATGATATTGATTTGAATGCCTCGTTTTCCACATCCTACTATTATGATGAAAATGCACCAACCACTGGGTGGGTTGCTTATACAAATACTTCATCTTCATTGGTGCCGGGTATCGGTTACGCCCTGAACTTCGGCACAGGCACAACACCCGTTACCGTTAACACCTCCGGTGTAATCAATAATGGCACCATTGGTCCGATTACATTATACAACCATAATCAACCATTTACTAAAGGCTTTAACCTGGTAAGTAATCCATACCCCTCTCCTATTGATTGGGATGCAACCGGTTGGACTAAACAAAATATTGACGATGCACTTTATTTCTTTGATGCCGGCACTACCGACCAGTACCAGGGAACCTACAACACATACATAAAGGGAATTTCCACCAATGGACAGGCCTCTAATATCATAGGTGCACAGCAGGGATTTTTTGTACATGTTTCTGATGGCTCCTACCCGATACAGGGAGCACTAACCTTTATAAACAATGTAAGAGTAAATAATTTAAACCCCGCGTTTCATAAGAACATTTCAGTTGGGCCTTCTTCGATTATCAGAATAAGCGCCGGTTTTGAAAATGCCCGTCCTGATTACCTGGTGGTTTATTTCAATGATGATTCGCAAACAGGTTTTGTTGCTACTTACGATGCCCTGAAACTGAAGAATACGGCTACTGATGTGCCAAACATTTATTCGGTTTCAAGCGACGGACGGGAGCTTTCTATTGATGCCCTTCCCTTCCCTACTGAAGACACCCATGTAGTGAACCTGGGTATTTCATCCATAACAAAAGGAACGTTGATCATCACACTGGCTGACCTGGTAAATCTGCCTGCAGGTTATGGATTATACCTGAAAGACAATTATTCAGGGAAAATACAGGATTTACAATCAACTCCCGAATTCCGGTTTGATATTAACAATGAAACTTACACTGACCGCTTTACTCTGCTGATCAGCAAATCTGTACTGACTCAGGAAGCTGTTGGCACTAAAAGCTATGATGCTTATACCCGTGACGGGAGCGTATATCTTTACCTGAAACTTAAAGAAGAACAGGTAGTCGTTAAAGTCACTGATATGACCGGCAAACTGGTACTTGAAACTACGGTTTACGGCGAAGGACATCACAG
>JBAXYX010000239.1:0-3530 GCA_041670625.1 Lentimicrobiaceae bacterium
GATATGCTTTACGTACCAGTATCAGAAGAAGAGATGAACCTGTTGGAAGTGATAGACGACATAGACACGGTGATAAAATACTTTGTACGTGGCGACAAGATCGTTTTCAATGGAGTAGAAGATACAGAGTTGACCATTTCGATAGTTCCAACCTTAGAGGCTTTTGCAGACACCGATCAAGTAGAGTTTAGCACCGAGCAATTGGGAACAGTAATCAACTTTATACGTCCGATGCCCGAAAAGCAGGTGAATGACAGAAATGTAAACAATTTGTAAAAATAATTTCAAAAACGCTTGACAAGAAACATCGTCTTCAAGTAACTTTTCGGAAAACAAACAACATGGACAAACTTCCTTTTAACACCATTTCATTTAAGTCGAAAACGAGCGAGGGTAGAGTATGTAAGACAAGTGTAATAATGGCTAAAGATGGTCATAAAATATGTATTATACAGAAATACTTTACAGATAACCTTGAATACAACGAAAGGGTAATACGGGACTTTGGTAAGTATAAATTGGTCAGTAGGAGTATCAACTTACTCGATACAACCTTAGACCATATTTTTTACATAGCAAAAAATTACGAACACATAATCAAACGAAACAATGAAAAAAGTAACCATTGAATTAACAGACGAAGCAGCCGAAGCCTACGAAAAAGGCGAAAAGGTAAGTGTTCAAAAAGACAACAGAATATTAAAGTTTGAGGACATAAACGACAATGGCGTAGATATTGCAATAGACTGCATGAAAACGCTATTAATTACGGATGCATTCACACACCTAAGTAGTCATTTAAAGATATACGCTATTGCCACCTATTACAACGCTAATTATGCTAATGATTGGAAAGCTGATTGGAACAATAAAAAACAAGATAAAGTTAGTGTTTGTTACGATTGGCTAACTTTGAAATACATAATAAGTGTTAATAACCAAATAGATGATGGTAAGGTTTATTTCGCCACCAAAGAACTTGCACAATTAGCATTAGACAACAACAAGGAAATATTCAACCAATTCTATAACATACAATAAACATGGACTTTAAAGGAACAATTTTAAGTATCAACTCTTTTGAAAAGGGTGACTTCTACAAGAAAGAAGTAATTATCGAAGTGCCAGACGGCAACTACACCAACAAGTACCCTGTTGAGTTCATTAAGGACAAAATAGAGCTAATTGCACCCTATCATGAGGGCGACACAGTGGAAATTGCAGCTAACCTTAAAGGCAGAGAATATAACGGTAAGATATACCTGTCGCTCGAAGGGTGGAAGGTCAAAGGCGATGCGAAACCCACTATTGAGGAAGCACAAGTAGTTAACGAGGAAGACGATTTACCATTTTAATATGCAACCAATAAACAACTACGTATTATTAAAGCCCGCTGTTGATACATCAGTAGTCAGCACTAAGTTTGGGAACATCTACCTTGACAACACATACAACCCCGAACAGTTTACACCGATAGTATTTGAGGTACTTTCTGTACCCCGCAGGCTTAACTACTCATTAGCCATAGACCATACAGGTTACATGGAATGGCATACCGAAATGGAACTTCAAGTAGGTGATTTAGTGTGGACTTATACACTTGCTTCGCTGAAAGCTACAAGGATTGACAAGAACTACCTGATACCCTACAATCAACTTGTGGTGGCAAAGAGAGGTGAACAGATTATACCAATTAATGGCTATTTGTTACTTGAACCCATAACAGAATCACCCGCTTTAACCTCTATGCTCATTATCCTTGAAGATAAGGGTACGGAATTAAAAGAGAGAGGGGTAGTCCGTTATATGGGTACACCTAACTCCTGCTACAACAAAGAAGGGTGGCATGACCAAGTAGACGTACACGAAGGAGATACAGTCATACTACGAAAGATGGCTTACTCAAAGGTAGAAACAAGTCCTTTCCATCAGAAGTTAGGCAATTATTTAGTCTGTCAACGTAAGGATATATTCGCATTATGTGGTGGTGTCTCTTAATTCCATTAGGCATTGAGGTGTGGTTACACCCACGCTTTGACATTACAAGAGACAAGGTGCTGTTACTGTGGTATGGTAACAGCACCCGCAGGTATATAAAAATAGGCACACTACCCTAACTTTTCGTATCTTTAATAAAAATATACCGCATGAGTGAGCCGCTAAAGCAATTCTATGACAATGTAGTTGGAACAGGCAAAGTTAACCTTACATACGATCAGTTTTCCACAACCGCACCCGATCAACTATATAAGCAACTGACTACCGCAGGAATATCACCTGTGCAAATAGGCGACTTCACGCAGTTTGAATCAGTCTATAAACAACTTACAGAAGGTAAGATACCCCAAATACCCGAACCGTCAAACGCAACAAAACTAAGCAATGGACAATATATTAAACCTTCGGCTATGGTTAGCCCACAGGCAGGAAAAACTACTCCTGTGGCTACTCAAAAGAGTGCAAAGTCGACAAGCCAAGTTAATCCACAAGAAACTAAGCCTGTAAAAGGAAGTCACACAGAAATACAGGTCAACCCCTACGGGCAGGTTACTGAAACAGAGGTACGTGCCAAAAAGCCTGAACAACCCACTACTACACCTTTCAAGTTTTTCACTTCTGATGCAGTCTATATTATAGACCCTGTGAAGAGAAAAGCATACACGCAAGACGGGCAACCCGCTCCTGATGCAATTACAAACACGGCATTAGGTGAAGGGAACATGGAAGGCAAGTCTACAAAAGAAATAGTCAATTGGAACGACAAGACTTATTTAGAAGAACAAATAAGGGACAAGTCAAAGCAAGTAAGGACTTTACGGGCAGAGGGTAAGAGTAAGACCAATCCAATAGGCGCACCAACTTACGCTTCGCAAATGGAAGTACAGACCAATGCAAACGAGATTGCACCCGTAGAAGAAGAGCTTACAAGGTTGCAGAGACAATACGCAAGATTAGAAGCAACAGACCAGTATCAACTTGTACATGACAAATATTACTCGGAGTTTGAACAGACACCCGAATATCAAACATTACAGGCAAGATATTCAGCTTTATACAACGGTGCAGACAATGAATCCGACAAAGAAAGATATTCAGAGAATTTTCAAGAACTCGCAAGTGCAGAGTTTAAAAAACAATACGGCGAACAGGTAGACACCGAACAGGCTAAGAATATGCTCAACCTAATTAAGAGCAAAGATTTCCTAAAGGACGACTTTGTTACCAACTCAACGGATTACATACTGGCACAAGGTCAGAACTCTCTCATTGGGCAAATTACAGGGCGTTTAACGGGCATATTAAAGACCGACAAGCAAGTAGAAGAATATTACAACCCCACTATGTTAGAAAGCGCAGCAGGTGGAGCGTTTAGTGTAATAGCCGACAGTCCTTTGTTTATGATAGGTGGTTCAGTAGGTGCTTCACTTGCCACTAAAACTGTTATGGGTTTTGAGAAAATGGCAGTAGGTCGTATGGTTGCAGGTGGTGTTTCAAGAGAACTCGCACAAGTAAGCGTACGTACAGGAATA
>JBAXYX010000240.1:0-3521 GCA_041670625.1 Lentimicrobiaceae bacterium
TAATATGGGAAGAAAAAGAACATCAGGAGCATTAGAACACCGAACACCTGAGCAGATTGTTTAGTTATCACACCGATATGTATTTCAGTAACCAACAGATATAGCCGGTAAATTCCCATAGCCGATACAATAGCTAATAAAGGGTATAAGGGAGCTGTGTACCATGCCAGTTTTGTACTTGACAAGGAGATAAGCAAAAGATATACCACTGATAATAGGGATGAAAATAAGGTTAGTCGGCGGAATGCTCCTGCCGGAAAAGTGAATGCAAAAAATATTCCTGTAAAGAAAAATATGATCCATGTGGTGAACTGCTCATGATATAGCAGGTTGAGATAGTAGGTAAATCCATGTTTATGGTTTTCAATAGTAGTCAAAAAACGACCGCCGAGTTCATTTAAACGAACTGCTTCTAAATATCCGCTGTTGGCTGACTCACGTGCAAGATAGTAAGCTGCTACTATTAAAATGAATGCCATAAGATCAATATAAAACCATTTGTTTTTCAGAAGGCTGATCAACTGTCGGGTGAATAATAAGTATAAACCAATGGCAGGTAGGAACATGAGCGCTTGTATGCTCTTGGTTAGTACGCCTAACAGGAGTCCGATAAAAAACCAATGAATGAATTTTGATTTACCATTTTCAGTCCACAGAAACAGACCTAGTGATGAAAGAGTGGTGAATAACGTTAGCATGGCATCATAGTCACCGGTTCGGGCCACATGATCACCTATATACCCATTAGTAGTGATCAAAATCATAATAGCAATCAGGCCAAACCAATAACTCTTCAAATATCGCCATGAAATTAGCAGAATAAGCAAGCATGTAAGCATACCCGCAACTGCTGAAGGCATACGGAATGAAATCTCCTGGTTGCCCATGAGGTTTATGAAAAAGACTTGTGACCAGATCATCAAAGGCGGCTTCGTATTCCACATGTCAGGCTGTCCATTATAATGAGTGACTATGTAATCACCGTCTTTTTGCATTTCCAGCGCATTGGCTACTAATCGTGCTTCATCCCAAATCCTGATGGGCAAGTCACCAAGGTGAAGGAAGAAAGGACAGTAAATAAGTAATACCACTAACAGGATTTTAGCAGGAGTTTCCAGGTTCTTTATCATTTGCTTAATCATTCTTACTACAAACCTACAAGAATTAATGCTTATACACACATCTTGATGAAAATTTCAAACCGGTACCTTCTGACTTGTTTAATCAATCATTTAAAGTTTAAAGCCAGGGTGCATTTATTCCCTGATTCACTCTCCGGCTCGTTTAATATTTTTATTTAAAGATGATCAATACCAAACAGATTAATCCATATGAATTCAGGAAATTCTGTTTACATTTGAGGCATGACGGCAGAACAAGTATTGAAGCAAAAGTTTGGATATGATGAATTTCGTCTTCACCAAAAGGAAGTGATTGAATCCTGTTTGAGGGGTGAAGATAGCCTGGTAATTATGCCTACCGGTGGAGGCAAATCAGTTTGCTTTCAGATACCTGCCCTATTGCTTGAAGGGGTTACTATTGTGGTTTCTCCTCTAATAGCTCTGATGAAGGACCAGGTGGATTCACTCAAATTGAATGGTATTGCTGCTGAATTTTTGAATTCATCCCTTTCAGCCGGTGCCCAACGAGATATTATTGAACAGTTGCGCCAGGGAAAGATTAAGCTATTGTACCTGGCTCCTGAACGAATTTCAGAAGAAAACTCTTTATCCAGACTTGTTGGCGAGGTTAAAGTATCACTCATTGCCATTGATGAAGCGCATTGTATTTCACACTGGGGGCATGATTTTCGCCCTGATTACCTGGTGCTCGGCTCATTAAAGAAGCAGTTTCCTGACGTGCCTGTTATGGCATTGACTGCCAGTGCCGATAAAACTACCAGAGATGATATTATTAAACAACTCGGACTGGTAGGTGATAATCACTTTATTTCATCATTTAATCGTCCGAATATTTGGTATTACGTTTACAAGAAGGAGCAATTTGACCGGTTCTTACCTGTCTACCTTGATAAGCACAAAGACCAATCAGGTATTATCTATTGCCTTTCACGAAAATCAACTGAGGAACTTGCTGATGAACTAAACCAAATGGGTTATAGCGCTGCCTGTTATCATGCCGGTTTAGAGCGAAACCTTAGGCAGAAAGTACAGGAAGATTTTATCAATGACCGGATAAAATTAATGGTCGCTACCATTGCTTTCGGTATGGGAATTGACAAATCGGATGTAAGGTTTGTTATTCATGCTGATTTGCCTAAAAATATTGAAAGTTATTACCAGGAAACAGGCAGAGCAGGACGTGACGGGTTGCCTTCAGATGCCATTTTGTTTTACGGCAGAGGTGATGTTGCCAAGTTGAGTTACTTTATTGATAACGAGAATACTGATGCAGAGCATTCTGCTCTCATGTACCGTAAGTTGAAACAGATGGCTTCATTTGCTGAAGCGCATAAATGCCGCCGGCAAATGCTCATGCAATACTTCAATGAGGACCATCCCGGCCAATGCAATTCATGTGATTATTGCCTGGGTAACTATGTGCCTTTTGATGGTACTATTCCTGCCCAAATGGTTCTTTCGGCGGTCGCACGACTGGGTGAACGGTTCGGGATTAAGATGATCATTGACTTCTTGAGAGGTTCTGAATCACAGAAGATCACCTCTGAAATGCGGAATATTAAAACCTATGGCATTGGTAAAGATCATACTATTGATGAATGGCACGACTTGATTGGCCAGTTGATTAATATGAAGATACTGGAACTTTCAGGCGAACAGTACCCTGTATTGAAACTTAACGGCTTGAGTAAGGAAGTGCTTAAAGGAACATTACCTGTTAACCTGTCCAAGTCTGCTAAAGCTGCTAAAGCAAGTATTGATCAGCATCAGGTGGAGGTGGTTGATGAGAATCTGCTTCGACAACTTAAGTATCAGCGTAAGCTGATTGCCGATAGTGAAGGGGTACCTCCTTATATCGTTTTATCTGATTTAAGCTTGACGGAGTTAGTGATGTATTTGCCGGAGACAACAAATGATCTGTCTGAAATTGCCGGTTTTGGCGAATATAAAATCAAGCGTTATGGTGATAATTTCCTGGCCTTGATTAAGGAGTACTGCCAATTGAACAACATGAATAGCCGAATGTACCTGAAGGATCTAAGCTATGGTCATGGGCGAAAGCGTAAAAAGCCCGGTACACATAAATTGCCGGGCATGGGTATACCTCACACTACAGGCAGGATTTCACTTGATTTGTATAGAAATGGTAAAACTGTAAGTGAGATAGCAAAGGAAAGAGAATTAGCTATGCAAACAATTTACAGTCATCTGATTAGTTTTATACCATCAGGAGAGATTGCGCTCAACGAAATTGTGAATGAAGATAAAGCGGTACTAATCAATCAGGCTGTTGAAATTAATGGAATAGCATCATTAAAGATTTTAAAAGAATACCTTGGTGATGATTACGAATATCATGAAATCAAGGCCGTTATTGAA
>JBAXYX010000241.1:0-3500 GCA_041670625.1 Lentimicrobiaceae bacterium
CCAATTAGGTGGGAGAGTAGGTCGTCGCCAAACTTATAACAATAAAGGCTGCCCAAAAGGCGGCCTTTGTTGTTTTTATACCCCTCACCTACTCTGCTCATCTGCACACTTCCTTTGATATGCCACCCATCGTTACGGCCTCAGCTTATTATTTACCTTATCAATCACAGATATTCATCACTTCATTATACATACCATCCATCTTTACAGCTTCAGCTTACCGATCAGCACAGTTTCAAGGGTGATAACCTGCACTTCCTTTTATGTACTACTATCGTTAACTGTTTAGACCTATCATTCACCGTATCATTTACCTTATTCTTCACCTTATCATTTACCTCATCATCACCGTATCCTTTACCAATATTCATCACTTCACTTTACATACCACCCATCTTTACAGCTTCAGCTTACGACTAGCACGGTTTTAAAAGTGATATCCTACCCGGAGAATTATACGCAACTCGCCCATAGATCCTATTCAGAGATTCATATGCACCTATTAATTGACATCTGCCCAACCTACCCGGAGAATCAAATACAATCTACAAGGTGAATTTATACCCAACCCAACTGGAGAGCCATACGCAACCTAGGTGAAGTTCCATACACAACTCTCCCGGTGAATTCACGCGCAACCCCAATGGAGTGCCACAAGCAACCTAGCTGAAGTCCCATATACAAATGACTCGTAGACTCATTCACAACCCTGAGAATTATACACAAACTACCTGGAGAATTATGCAAAGGACTACCAGAAAACTCATACACAACCCACCCATAGGCTCATACCTAACTTACCCGGAGAATCATACGCAATCTAACCGGTGAATTTATACTCAATCCACATAGAGAATCATAACCAACCCACATGAGGAATATATACGCAGCTCACTAAAAAATTTATATTTTTTCTCATTTATAAAAAGGCAGGTCAGCTTTTCTTAAATAAAATGTGGCAATTTATTTACTCTAATTATATTTTAAGGTGTACATTGATAATCAATGATATATGGTAGTATTTGCGACAAACGACAATTATGCTTCCTGAGAATTATATTAAATTTTGAGAGTCATCATTACTTGACTTATTGTGTTATTAACCAGCAACTTATATATTATTTTTCTGATGCTTTTGCAGATTCTCTAAATTTCATTCTATCTTATTGGTTAACTGTTGTTTAGAGCGCTTTTTTTGTTTGATATGTCCCTGAGAATCGCGTAGAAATATTAATGACGGGGTGTAGTCGGTAGAACCTTCTAATTTGAGGATATGGACATTTGATTTCAGGTGCTTAAACTTTCATTGGGAATAAGTCTGACAAGTTGAGTGAATGTACTTACCGCATATATTTAAGCATTGTATGTAGTTTTTATGGTAGGTTGAGTCAATATACCTTGTCGGATATTCATGTATTTAACTATCATTAGTGGTGTTTTAAAAGGCTGAGTTATTATTTATCAGTAGATTATCACTTATTAGAATATAGTTGGTTACTAAAGGAGTCCGGGTCAATGGTCTTAATCAGGTTATATTCTAACATCGTTAATAGTTTGTCTTGTATTTTGGGCAATGCACTTCGCGAGATTATCATGTTGCAAGGATATCGTCGTTAATATAGCTGGTGCTTTCTAAGTTAATCCTGGTACATTGCTGTCAAGGAAAATGCCGATATAATACTCCTTCACTTGATAATTCAGTAATTTTGGAAAAAGTTTTTAATCATGGACAAACTGGTAGAACTTAGACATCAGCTTCATCAAAACCCTGAATTGTCGGGTCAGGAATTACAAACATCTCTACTGATCAAGAGTTTACTTGAACCTCTAAACCCTGATGTGCTTTACACAAATATGGGTGGATACGGTGTTGTTGCAATATTTGATAGTCATAAACCCGGCAATAGTGTATTGTATAGAGCAGATATTGATGCATTACCTATAAATGAAGTAAATATACTGCCCTACGGTTCCATCAATACCGGTATTTCTCATAAATGCGGTCATGACGGCCATTGTACTATACTCTGTGGATTCGCAAAGTATATAGCTGAAAACAGACCTCAAAAAGGTAAAGCGATCTTATTATTTCAACCTGCTGAAGAAACAGGTGCAGGGGCTTCTGGTGTGATAAATAATAGTCTGTTTTCATCATTAGTGCCCGACTTGAGCTTTGCAATGCATAATTTGCCTGGTTATCCTGTTAATGCGATTGTGATAAGAGAAAATACTTTTACTGCTGCTTCAAAGGGCATGATTATTAAGCTAATAGGTCAAAGCTCACATGCTTCAGAGCCTGAAAAAGGCAATAATCCTGCGGAAGTGTTGGCTGAACTCATGAAAAGACTTCCAAATCAGGCAAATAGTAATGCTGACGAGGATAATTTTACCTTAATAACCATTATTCATGCCAATCTGGGTTCTCCGGCGTTTGGTACTTCCCCGGGCGAAGCAATGCTAATGCTTACCTTAAGAGCTTATTCGAATAAAAATATGGAAAAGCTGACTAAAAAAACAATGAATATGGTAGGTAAATTGGCAACGGCTAATGGCCTGCAATATAGCATTGAATTTACCGATGAGTTTCCAGCTACGATAAATTATAAATATGCTGTGGATATTGTCAGAAACGCTGCTAAGAAAGTTTCTTACGAAGTAATCAATGCTAACCTTCCTTTCAGGTGGTCAGAGGACTTTTCACATTTCACTTCTATAAGTCAAGGAGCCATGTTTGGCATTGGAGATGGAATTAACCATTTACCATTACATCATCCTGATTATGATTTCCCTGATGCAATTCTGAAAACAGGTATTGAAATGTGGAAGGCTATTTATATGCAGGTCAACTTTTAAGGATATAGCTTACATGCAATAGATCAACTCAAGATAATACTTTATGTACTAGATTGACTAAGGGTAAAGCTTACATGTTGAATACTAACAAATAGTCCTTTACCTGTTGGAATGAGGTAATACAAGAGTAAGGCTTACATATTGTATATCAACCAATGATAATGGTTACATGTTCTAGATCAATTAGGGATAAAACTTATTGTTCTTGATTGACTGAGGGTAAAGCTTATTCGTTTTATAATAACCCGGGACTTGAAAGCATCATAGTATTATTTAGATGTTGCCTTTTGTTTTTAATTGCATTAATTTGTGCCGACCTGAAAGGAGAGCTATATTAATCATTTCAAATCAAGGCCTAAACCTTGAGGATTTAGTTGTAAGGCTTCAGTTTTGAGGGCAGTGTCTGAAGTCTTCAGTTTTGAGGACAGAAAACCCAGAATAATGCTCTATGGCTTCAGTGTTGAGGACCGTGTCTTAAGGATTCAGCTTTAAAGAACAGAGTCTCAGGGATATTCCTTTGAAGATTAAGTTGTAAAAGTATTACTTTGAGGTCTTAGTTGTAAAGATTAAGCTTCAAAGTTTTAATCTTGACCATGTTACACCAGGAGTTAGGTATATGGAATTAGCTTTCAGGATTAAGCTTCGAG
>JBAXYX010000242.1:0-3497 GCA_041670625.1 Lentimicrobiaceae bacterium
GTTAACTGTTAAATGAACCCAATCAGCATGTATCAACCCATGAGTAATAAACCTGTGCACCTGGTTAAAATGATGGATCCGATATGGATCAAAGGTAAATTGGTCAAATATATTCCGGTTGTTGAAGGCCAGTATGGAAGTTAATGCAGTTACAGCAATAATAATGTAAGTGGCTGCCATCATTGTTATTCAGTGTAATCTATTTCAGAACCAAATAAACTATGAGGAATCAGATATACAAGTGTCATTACCAAAGCAGCTATGAGAGCCCAACCTCTTTTTTCGGGGTTCTTCCAGACTTTGTAAATTGCAATTATCCACAAAACTAATGCAATAGCTGTCTTATTATCGGTCAGGTCCCATCCAAAAGGAATACCTGTCCAGTATTCACCAAACGCATACTTCTGCACAATTGGGCCGAACACAAAGCCTCCGACTATTAACAAAAGGGCTGTTATTAGTGAATATTTCTTTGTTCTTGGGCCTTTTGCAATAGCTTCAATACCGGTACGAGTAGAAAAAATCATAGCAAGAAACATGAATAGAATGTGAGGAATCAGCACATAAGCAGGTACATCGCCCTTAAATCGTATTATTACCGGGTCGGGAGTAAGATTCATTGAGTTGGTGCCGTCAGTAAGAGTAATTTGATACATTACCTTACCTGCAGGAGGCTGATGAGGAATAGCAGCCACGAGTTTATTATTCTGATGATTCATCGGTACAGTCAGCCATTCATCTTTGCTCTTATATCTTTTATATTTAATAGCACCTTCCAGTTTGCCGGTAGGGTCTTCTATGGTAATTTCAGCATCGTCAGGACCACTATATGTCCGTAAAAGTTTGTATTCTATAGATTTACCAGCTAATACTAATTCTCCTTTAACCGGACGAGTGGGTCCTGTTGTCCTTTGGTATATGGATAAAGAGAGTGTAATCACTATAGCAATAAGCCAAAAAATTATATTTTTTCTTTCCATGGAAGACAATGTGATTATTTGAATGATTCTAATGCAATATTAAGAAAAAGTTTGATACGATTTTATAACCTTATTTCCTCCCCTTTAGTTCAATGACCAGCCGGATTATTCATGAACACCCCAACCTTGTTGCTTAATATCTGTTGATTTAATTTTTTTTCCTCAATTTAACCTAAAATCTTGTTTGATTTGTGCAAAAACTTATACCTTTACCTGCAGTTTAAGTGCCAATATATGGACTTAGTTCTCTAACTGTAAAATCTCTAAATGCTTGTGTCAAAGAATGCTTTGTTATTATTCCTGTTTATAATGGTCGTTAATTCAATAACGATAGCACAGGAGATGAATGGATACGTGCATAGTAACTATTCAGGAATTACAGGAGCTCAAATTAATCCGACTGCTATAGTTAACTCAAGGCTATATTCCGATTTTAACATTATTGGGTTGCATGTTAATGCCGACAATGATTTTGTCTATTTATCAAAGGATGAGTATAAGTTTAAAAGGTTTCTTTCCAAGAGTCCTGAATTTCCTAAACATGGTGAAGATAACCGTGTATTCTATGATCATTTTACCGTAGATCCCAAGAATGCTTTTGCTCAGGTAAAATTACTGGGGCCTTCATACATGTATACGAATAATGATAAAGCAATTGGTTTTTCAACATCCATACGCAATATAGCATCAGGAGATAATATTTCATATGAAATAGCTAAATTTGGAATTGAAGGGTTTGATTATTATCCTTTGCAAAGGATCAATTTTATTAACAATAAGGATGTAAAAGCAGGCGCACTTTCTTTTGCAGAGATATCAGCTACTTATGCTCAGGTGATTTATAAAAGCAATATGGACCATTTAACCGCAGGAATTACCTTAAAAGGACTCCTCGGATTTGGTGGTAGCTATATTTACATGGATAATGTTGATTATATAGTTCCGAATAATGATACCCTTATTGTTAATAATATCAATGGGAAAGCTGGCGTTTCCTTGCCAATTGATTATACCAACAATGAGGTATTGTTTCCTGATAAAGTTGTTTTAGGAACAGGATTAGGTTTTGATATCGGCGTTACCTACCAACTTAAGATGAAAGGGCATACCAATAAAAGATATGCCGCTTGCCAACAACCTTTTGAAGATTATTATTATAAAATTGGACTTTCACTGATTGATATTGGATATATAAAGTTCAAAAAGAATACTCAACAAATAGATTTGGTTAATAGGAACGCCTATTGGATTGATTTTGCAAACCAGGATCTTGAAACTGTTGATGTTCTTTTTAAAGCGGTAAGCCAACAATTTAGTGGTGATTCAAACCAGTTAGTGAATAATTCAGCATTTAGCATATACTTGCCATCAGCAATCAGCCTCCAGTATGATATGAGGATTCAGCAGAGTGTTTATATTAATGCCACTATTATTCATCCGTTAGTGTTAAATGAATATACTATTGTGAGGCCTCCACAAATATCAATAACACCCAGAATTGAAAAGGATAAATTTGAACTTGCTGTTCCATTTTCATTATATAAATATCGTTATCCCCGTGTTGGGCTGAGTGCAAGATTCGGTAAATTTATCATAGGTACTGATAAATTGGGTGGATTCTTTGGCTTGAATGATTTCTCTGGGCTTGATTTGTATTTCATGGTCAAATTACCTTTGATAAAAGGTCAGTGCCATGGTATAAAGAAAGGATTTAACTGTGGAAATATGGAGTACCGCCAATATTTACGAAGTACTAAAAGATTGCGTTCGCTTTAACATCCAACGCATCGCGCAATCCGTTTCCAATAATCATGAATGATAATACCAGCAGCATAATGGCTATGCCGGGCATTAATGCCAACCATGGATTATCAAGAATGATATAGGCATAGTTTTCCTTTACCATCGTACCCCAGGAAGGCATGGGCGGCTGTACCCCGATTCCTAAAAAGCTTAAACCTGCTTCAATAAGTATTGCTGAAGCGAAGTTACCTGCTGAAATTACAATTACCGGCCCCATAGTGTTTGGAAGTATGTGCCGCATTATTATCCTGAAATTTCTATAGCCTAAAGCTCTGGCTGCTTCAACAAATTCCTTTTCACGCAGGCTGATAATCTGCCCTCTGACAATACGAGCAACTTCCACCCACATGGTTAAACCTACTGCTATAAATACCTGCCAAAAACCTTTACCTAGGGCGAAAGTTATGGCAATGACCAATAACAGTGTGGGGATTGACCAAATTACATTAATAAACCAAATAATTAAATCATCAACCCAACCTCTGAAAAAGCCTGCAAGCGCTCCTAATAATATTCCAAATATCAATGAAATCAGGACAGAAATAAAGCCGACCGACAAACTTACCCTGGTGCCAATCATTAACTGACTTAATACATCACGCCCAAACCTGTCGGTACCTAACAAATAGTGTCGTGTAACAATATAGTCTTCCTTAATGGTTTTTTGCATTTCTTCAGTAGTAGAACTGATTTTATTTCCCTCAATGTCAATTA
>JBAXYX010000243.1:0-3444 GCA_041670625.1 Lentimicrobiaceae bacterium
CTGCCCTGTTATTCATACATATTTTATTTACTTGCACATTCGTAATTTGGTTATGACACTATGGTCTTCCAATCATGACAATACTACCTGTGCTAACATCACGGTAAATTACGCCTACCGTTTCATTTAATGCTTCTACTGCTTTACCATTTCCTACATAAATAGCTACATGACTGATATTCTTATACCGCCCATTACTGCAATAACTGTAAAATATCAAATCACCTGGCTGAATCTCTTCATAGCTAACTTCCTTTCCAGCCTCATCCAGCCCTTGACCTTCCGCTGCTGCTGTTGTTGCTCCACCATAGCTAATATCTATACCTGCTGCCTTCCATGAATAATATGCCAGCGAAGAACAATCATAATAGTTTCCACTGTCACGATAATCCTGACTATACGGATATCCCACCTTATTAAGTGCATAAGTACATGTCTGCTTTGCTTTTGCATCTGTAATTCCACTGACTATTGCAGTAATCTCCGCCTGTGAAAGTTCTGAAACAGCATTGCCACCTCCACTTCCACCACCAGTACCACCTGTATATCCAATCAACGCAAGATTTTCCGGATCCATTGTGATTTCAAGTAACTCAACTTCATCCGAATTAAAGTTATAAATAGAAATCATATCTCTATAGGATTTCAAGGTTACATTGACATGCAATACCGTTGTTGAACTTGTCGTTCCATCCTCATTTTCTACTGTTTCAGTTTCAGATGTTGTAGTATAACTGCACATATCATCAAAAACTGATTTAAGCTTTGCTTTCGATGTATCATTCATAATTGTTGCAGTATCACCCACCCCATATTTCACCATATATACCGCCATGATGTCATAATAGTTTGATGGGCTTGCCGACATACCTTCATAATCCACATATACGACAATTCCATCATCGTATCCAGTATGATTACTTGCTAACGTATTTACGTCACGATTGAATTCTGCTTCATACTGGCTTGTAACAGACATAACCGTGTCTCCGCTTTCCAGTGGCGGGAAAAATATAGCAAGGGGTGAATTATAGATAATTGCAATTATTAGAATTACGGGAAGCACAGCAACTGCAATTAGCAGAAACAATATAAGCAACGCAATTCCAACATATTTGATAATGTATTTAATTGCTACAGATGCTTGTTTAAAAATCAAATCTTTTACAAGTTTCGCAAAACTATCTGTCTGATTGTCCTCCGATTTCATCTTATCGAAAAAGAATTTTAACTTTCTATTGCGATTTGTTCGTTTCACATCATTTCTGTCTAGCTTAAATCCAACTGCTTCGCCCACTGCCAATCCAATTAATGGTCCTGCCGGACCTGTTGCCGCAGTCCCTGCTGCGGTTCCTGCCACCTTTGCTCCAACTTTAGCAAATTCTTTAGCCGCAAATTTAGCAGAATCTTTGGATGCCTTCTTTGCAGAATCCTTAGCAAACTTTCGTGCTGAACCAGTAGCTGTATCTCGAATCTTCTTCCTGCCAAGTTTCTTTCCATCTTCCACCTTCTTAATCTTAGCTTTGCGCTCTTCTAAAACCTTCTTGCGAAAAAGTGCTGCTCCTTTTGAAGCCGAACCAGTTACTGGTCTTGCTATAGTGGAAGCAATCATTGCACTATTTCGTATTTCTTCTCCACCTTCTAGCTGATTCACCGTTGTACTAGCACTAATTAATCCTGCGTTCTTAATAGTAGAATTCTTAATTTTTACAGAACGATTAGAATCTTTCCGCTTCTGTCGGTATTGAGAAATTGGATTTAGGTTACGTAATCTATTTTGATGAATGGTACTCTTGCGATATGACTCCTTACCTTGATTCACTGACTCGGTCTGCTTTGTTGTGCTGCCCTTACTCACTGGCGAATGATCCACCGTATATACGTTATGACCTTTAATCTTTGCATCTTGATTTTCATGCATATGAATTTTGGTCTTTTCCTTGGTATGGATGATCATTGGTTTATCATCAACTTTCTTAATCTTCAAATTTTTCACCTTCTTTCATAAAAAAATGCCACTATAGAGTTAATAACTCCATAATGGCATTTTAATTACTATTTAGTTTGCGTTACATCTGTTCAAAATCACAGTTTTTTATATGGCAAGCATAAAGATAAGTCATTAAACATTTGCATCTGTTGCAAAAGCATCCGAACCCATTGGTGAAATTGTGACGTAAAGTCGTAAGACATCTTCACCGGTGTTTATAACCTGCAAGCTTTCCTGCCCATCAACCTGCATTAACTCGCCTACCTGCAACGTGGTTTCATTGCCATCTGTGACAACCTTGGCATTACCCTCCATGACCTGCAGGAAAAGGGTTGATTCTAGATGTGTATGTCCCGGTAGTATTTCCCCTTTTGCAATGTTTAGAATGAAGGCAATTACATTATCGCTTTTGAAAAGCATACGCTTTGCGATTTTTCCCTGTGGCTCATGAAAATAATCATTGAAAATAAACTTGTTCATAGATTAATCCTCCTTTAATTTAAGCTTTAACTATAATATACCCCAATTTGGGCATATTATAGTTAATTTCTTTTCTACAATTTGATATCTAAACCAATTTTACCATAACAAGCACTAGTAAGCAATTCTATTCTACCATCATCTTTTTCGCTTTCTCCTCAGCAATCTTCTCATGAATATTGGTATTGTAAAGCTTATAAATTTCTGTATCCTTACTTATTGTGTTGTCAAAAGGAATGACCACACTACCACATTTAATTAACCCCATGCCAGCTGAAGTATTTGTTACAAAACGAAGCTGTGCTTCTGAGATTCCAATCACTTCTGCTAACTTAGAGCTATCTGTATTAGCCTGTTTCAGCAATGCAACAAATTCTGAGTTGGCAAGCATTGTTGTTGCCACATAATTCTGTAGCAAATCCACTACGTTCTGGGTAATACCAGTACATAAACCACCCTGCTTTCTTACCTTCTTCCATAACCCTTGAAGATATTTAGCAGAATATTCACGATTTAACAAGACATGAAATTCATCCAGATATAGCCAGGTAGCTTTCCCATTCTTTGCATTTTCAATGATACGATTCTGAATATTTTCCATCATAACCAACATGGTAATCGGAGAAAGTTCTGCTCCCAAATCACGAATACCATATACAATAAAACGATTTTCAATATCTACATTGGTCTGGTGATTAAAGATATTCAAGGAACCATTTACAAATAATTCAAGAGATAATGCAATATCCTTTGCTTCATCCTCTGGCTGTTCAAGCAACACCTGATAGAAATCAGACATAATAGGAATATACTTTTCTTTCGCTTTGGCAATATCGATATATAGTTTTCTTACACATCGATCAATAATTGATTTCTGTCTGGAATTTAAAGTATCTCCCATACACTGTTCACAAAGCCCCAGCATAAATTCACCTTTATCTCGAATCCAACCTTTCGTATCATTCAAATCTAAA
>JBAXYX010000244.1:0-3440 GCA_041670625.1 Lentimicrobiaceae bacterium
AAAGAATATTAAAAATACAAATTAACATGGCAGAAATTAAGCCGGCTGAGGTATCAGCAATATTACGACAACAACTTGCAGGCTTTAAATCGGAGGCTGAACTTGAGGAAGTAGGAACGGTGCTGCAGGTTGGTGATGGAATTGCAAGGATATTTGGTTTATATAATGTGCAATCAGGTGAACTTGTTGAATTCGAAACAACCGGAGTAAAAGGGATCGTACTAAACCTTGAAGAGGACAACGTTGGAGTTGTGATGCTTGGTGAAGGTTCAGGGATTAATGAAGGCGATATGGTTAAGCGAACCCGTAAAATTGCTTCTATCAAAGTAAGTGAGGGGATGCTTGGCAGGGTTATCAATACTTTGGGTGAACCCATTGATGGCAAAGGTCCCATAGAAGGTGAAAGCTATGAAATGCCTATTGAACGTAAGGCTCCGGGTGTTATTTTCAGGCAACCGGTAACAGAACCTTTGCAAACAGGTATAAAAGCAATTGACGCTATGATCCCTATTGGCAGAGGACAACGTGAACTTATTATTGGCGACCGTCAAACCGGGAAATCAGCTATTGCTATTGATACTATTATTAATCAGAAAGAGTTTTATGATAAGGGTGAGCCTGTATATTGTATTTATGTAGCCATAGGTCAAAAAGGAAGTACTGTTGCCAATATTGTTCAAACTCTTGAACAGAAGGGGGCTATGAAGTACACCGTTGTACTGGTGGCAACAGCAAGTGATGCTGCAGCCATGCAATTCTACGCTCCATTTGCAGGCGCATCTATTGGTGAATACTTCAGAGATACCGGTCGTCCGGCTCTTATTATATTTGATGACCTTTCGAAACAAGCGGTAGCTTATCGTGAAGTTTCATTGCTGCTCCGTCGTCCCCCCGGACGAGAAGCCTATCCTGGCGATGTGTTCTACTTGCACTCACGATTGCTTGAAAGAGCCGCTAAGATTATATCAAGTGATGAAATTGCAAAAAATATGAATGATTTGCCTGAATCTATCAGGCATAAAGTTAAGGGTGGTGGCTCATTGACAGCGTTGCCTATTATTGAAACCCAAGCCGGTGACGTTTCAGCTTATATTCCAACTAATGTAATTTCCATTACTGATGGACAGATATTCCTTGAAACCAACTTGTTTAATTCAGGTATTCGTCCTGCTATTAATGTAGGTATCTCAGTATCAAGAGTAGGAGGAAGCGCACAGATCAAGTCAATGAAAAAAATAGCCGGATCATTAAAGTTAGATCAGGCACAGTATAGAGAACTGGAAGCATTTTCAAAGTTTGGTTCTGATTTAGATGCAGTCACAAAGGCTGTTCTTGACAAGGGAATCCGTAATGTTGAAATATTAAAGCAACCTCAATATTCCCCTATACCGGTGGAACAACAGGTGGCAATTATTTTTTGTGGTTCGAAAGGCTTGATGCAGAAAGTACCCCTTGAAAGAATTCACGATTTTGAGACAGAATTTTTGCACTACTTACAAGTTCATAAACAACCATTACTTGAATCGTTGAGAAATGGAGTTTACACACCTGAAGTTGAAAATGAACTAGAAGCAGTTGCTAAAGAACAGTTACGTAAATATGAAATTTAACAGGTAAATTACTTATAATGGCGAGCTTAAAAGAAGTCAGAATCCGAATTGCATCTGTTAATTCAACGCAGCAAATAACCAGCGCCATGAAGATGGTAGCTGCTTCAAAGTTGCGTAAAGCGCAGACCGGTATACTGCAGTTACGCCCTTTTGCCCAGAAACAACAGTTGTTACTCAGGAAATTGAGTGTAGGTTCTGAGAATGCATTGCCTGGTGGTTTATCAGAAAATCCAAATACTGATAAAGTGCTGTTGGTTGTTTTATCTTCAAACAGAGGTTTATGTGGTGCGTTTAATTCAAATGTCATCAAACGAGTTAATATTCTGATTAATGAATTTGAATCAGACAATCAAAAGGCTAAGGTTTCCCTGATTACTATTGGTAAAAAGGCGACAGAGTTCTTTAGTAAAGTCAATAGCAGGGTCATTGAGTCATATGATGACATCTATGATAACCTTACTTTTGAGGAGGCTGGTAAACTGGGGAATCATTTAATGGAATTATTCACTAGCCATCAGTATGGCAAAATTCTCCTGGTTTATCATCAATTTAAAAATGCTGTTATACAATATCTGATAACTGAACAATTCCTGCCTGTCGAACGTTTAGCGAAGGAAGAAAATGATGTGGCAGAATTGGATTATATATTTGATCCTTCAAGGGATGAAATACTGACTTCACTTGTGCCCAGAATACTCAAGACACAGTTGTATAAAGCATTGTTAGACTCATGGGCATCAGAACAAGGGGCTCGCATGACATCTATGTCACAGGCAACCGATAACGCATCAGAATTATTGAAGGCATTGAAACTAACATATAATAAGGCACGCCAGGCTGCTATAACAAATGAAATAAATGAAATAGTAAGTGGTGCAGAGGCCCTTAAGAGCAATTGATAAACCATAAAAATCAGATATCATGATTTCAAAACAAGTTGAAGCTGCTATTATTAAGCAAATTAAGAATGAAGAGCACTCCTCTCGTCTTTATATGGCTATGGCCTCATGGTGTGAAACCAAAGGATACCGGGGTGCTGCTGATTTTCTATACAAACAATCAGATGAAGAGCGTATGCACATGCTTAAGTTTATCAAATTCCTGAATGATCGGGGTGGATATTCACGCCTTCAGGCTCTTGAAGTTCCTAATGCTGATTACTCTTCAGTACTTGAAGTGTTTCAGGGAGTCCTTAAACATGAAGAATTTGTTACTGCTGCCATCAATGATCTTTATGAATTAACCGTTAAAGAAAAGGATTATATTTCAGGTAATTTCTTGCAATGGTTTATTACAGAACAAATTGAAGAGGAAAGCACGGCTCATGTTATTCTTGATAAAATCAACCTTGTGGGTGATGATAAAGCCGGTATGTTCCATATTGATAAAGAACTAGATGCGATGGCTATCGCTAAAGTAATCACTCCTCTGGCTTAACTATAAACGCACAGGGTTTATTTCTTCACACCGGAATCCTCAACCAGTTTGCACAACTGTTCATAGTATTTTGCGCCATATTTCCTGATTATGGCATCTTTCAGGAAAATGTACACAGGAACATGGAGTTTAGTACCGTATTCAACTGCCGATTGGCAAACATACCAACAATGGTAATTTACCGCTTCAAAGTCTTTATACTTGCTTAATCGAATAGGGTATAAATGGCATGATATGGGTTTGCGGAACTTAATAATACCCTCTTTCCAAGCGTTTTCGATTGCGCATAAGGCGATTCCTTCCTCATTGAATACCACAAATGCGCATTCTTTCCCATTGACTAGGGGAGTCACATAATGGCCATCATTGTCAAAATCAAAAACCCCGTTACGC
>JBAXYX010000245.1:0-3425 GCA_041670625.1 Lentimicrobiaceae bacterium
CAGCCTCAATGTCGGTATTGACGAGTCGATCTTTCAATTTATCTAAAAACTCTTCCCTGCTCATTATCACATTGTTAAATTGTTCAATACGAGTTTGCAGGTGTTTGAAATCAAGTTTTACGCTATTTCTCACATACCATTCAAAGTCATACCAATCACGTCCTTTCACTCTGCTTTTCCATTGCCTGAAAGCAAGAGCATGCATTTTCCCTGCATATAAATCGGCGAGGGAAAAGCATCGTGTCATGAAAGAATACGGAAGTAATAATAACTTTTGTTCAGTCTCAAAATTAAGTGGAGGATCTATATCTACTTCAATTTTTATCTTGATTGACTTTTCAGTTTGGAACTTCAAATTATAAATTTTGGTATTGTCCTTTAAGAATGCTGATTCGACTCTTGACAATGCTCTCTTTTCTTTTTTTGAAATGACAACATCCTTTCCTGCTGCAGCAAATTCATTAATGATAGAAGGGAAATAATCCTCAATATGAAAGTCAACATCAGGCTCTAAAAGTGAAAAATCCATATCTTCAGAAAAGCGTTCAATTCCATGAAAAATCCGTAAGCACGTTCCTCCATAAAACGCAGCTTTATTAAAGAATCCACCTCTGTAGAGCCCAGCCAGTGCTATTTGTTGCATTACTTCAAAAGTGGCATTTTCACGTTCCTTTTTCGAACGAATTTCGTAGCGGGATATCATTTGATCGAAGATATTCATTGGCTTAGCAGTTGGATTATTTTGTTGAATTCCGTCTTCTTTTTACTTACTTCGGCACACTGTTCAAAAACTGAAACATTCATATTATTAAACTCATCCATATCGAACCTTAAATCCTCTTCTAAATACATCACCAGTGATTTTAGTGACCTGATTCGCAGCTTGGGAGTATAGGCTATCAGATCACATAAGGCCTTTTCAGGTGATGCAATCATGAAAGCATATTCATCATGGATTATCTGGTTTACACCAATAGAATAGTATGTTGATGGACAATAGATATAATTAAATTGCCCAAAGGAATTTGTAAGAGTTCTGCTTCTCTTGATAGTCATAGACGAAGTGTTATATACTCTTTCAGGAATCACTCCATAGAATCGGAGTGCACTCTCCATGGAAACGTACGAAGGTCCATAAAGGTGGTTTGCAATCAATTCAACGGATAGCTCCTTCCCGGTAACGGCAGGAGAAACGACGTACAAACCTCGCTTTAATCGAATAATTGTTCCTTTCCTTTCCAAATCACTCACTTTGTCCTTAAAAGCTCTAAAGGCAGGAAATATGGTTTGAAGTGAAGCATAATCTATGGGTATTATCCCAAAATTAACCAGTGGTTCCATTGAATACTTAATATTTTATTGTAAAAGTAGTCATTTTTTGCATAGTTACTCTACATTTTCTCGATTTACTATGTAAAAACTGGCATTGAATTAAACTCACACCATCTTACTCGGAAGGTTGTTTCCCCGATAGATCGGGATAGGTTCCCGATCTATCGGAGCCTGCCCCGGCTTGTCGGGGAACTCAGATCTCAGAACCCATTTTAATCGGCTCTGCCTATATCATTACAGAGAAGAATTCACGCTATCATCTCTCGGGTTACTGGAACTTGAAGCCCGCCGATAGGGAGAAAGTCGACCTTTCGGGTATGGTAATACTAAGTTTTCCTGTGCTAATTATTACGGGGAGAAAGTACTGGAAAAAGGTTTGAAGTGGTTCAAGATTGTTCAAAGTGGTTCAAAGAGCTTCAAGGTAGTTTCCCGCAGTTGCGAGACAGATAAGTTGTTCGTCAGGTAGCAACCTGTCGATAAATACAGTAGGCCGCAAATACAGATAGAAATCATTTTACACTATTTCAAAAATTTGATTATATTTGCTTCCAATCTAATTCACATTCTATGAAAAAGGTTTTCTTACTCATGGCTCTTATGGTGCTGAGCTTCAGTATTCAGTCGTTCGCACAGGCCTGGACAATGCAGGCGCCCTATCCTACCTTTCAAGACTTGCACGGCGTTTGCTTCCCTGCCGACAATATCGGGTACATCGTTGGGAACAATGGTACGGTATTGAAAACAACCGATACTGGTGCTACCTGGAATAAGATGATCCTTCCACCGGAAGCCCTTGGCAATCAATTGAGTTGCGTTAACTTCCTGTCGGTTGATACCGGCTTTGTTGCTGCAAGTAACCATGTTTACAAAACTACCGACGGCGGAGAAACCTGGGAAGGGAGCCTCACCAACAGCATGGGCACCAATACCGGTGTTGTTTTCATTGACAATACCATAGGATATGCATATGGCTACTATTCACTGCTTTATAAAACAACCAACGGAGGGCAATCGTGGAACAAGCTTTCATTTTCTATTGATGTTGATAATTTATACAGCTGTGTCAGGTTTGCCGATTACAATACCGGCTACCTGATTGACCATACTTTCTTTACGAATACTTACAAGTTGAAACGGACAACCGACGGAGGGGTGAGCTGGAGTGAAGTTAGTGTGCCATTAGAGGTTATTGATGTTGCCTGTGTGGAAGTACTCGGGCCTGATAACATCTGGATTGCTTCGGGTCGTGCGTTTGAAAACAGCAATTATGCCACGGGTTTTGAATCACGGGTGTACCACTCTACCGATGGCGGTATTACATGGTCGCCTCATTCCATTGGAATGGCCAATTCGTCCTCACCCATTGATAATATTAAATTCTTTAATGAGATGGAAGGCAGGGTTATTGGACCTGCACATATCTACTCGACTTCCGATGGCGGACAGACATGGGAGGATCATATTAATTATCAACTGATGCAAAGCGTGGGCGACTTTTCAGCTTACTGGACTCATCCTGATACCTGCTATTCTACCGATTTTGGTGCTTCAGTGTTGCGGACCGTTGATAACGGAATCACTTTTGATGATCTGACAAGGGATACCGAGTATAATTATAAGTGCGTTTATTTTACGGACACATTGAATGGATTTGCTTCCGGCTACATCAGGGGAGGTTCAAACCCATCGGTAATCAGATATACGCATGATGGCGGAAACACTTGGGCCGATGCAACTCTGGACAGTACTTGTAATTACAGGGTTCACGATATGCACTTCTTTGATGCGGATAACGGAATGGCATTTTTTTCGAAAGGCTTTTACAGAACATCTGATGGTGGCCACGTCTGGACAGCAGATACAACAGGGTTTAATCTCGATTATCAACATGTGGAAGTAACCCCTAATGGCAATTTGTTGATTGCCGGCAATAAGGGGGTTATAATCAGGTCAACTAACAATGGAGAGACTTGGGAATCGGTATTTCCAGGTTTTTCCGAAGGCGATCTGGTTGATTTCCGATTAACCGATAATCTCACCGGTTACATGGCTATTGCACATGATTCATTGGGCCCGCAAACCTTGTATAAAAC
>JBAXYX010000246.1:0-3424 GCA_041670625.1 Lentimicrobiaceae bacterium
TGAAACAATCCGTCCTCTCATATCCTCATTTATAGCTGTTTGAAGTAGAGTATTGCATGATGCTAATATTACGATCATACCAAATCCTGTAATGGCAAGTGTAAAAAGTGAAAGGAAAAGGTTCGTAGAGTTTGTAAAAGCAAGGAGCCCTATACTAAACATGGTTGCTGAAATTAGTATGATATCAGGGATCTTTTTTATAGTTGTTTGAGTAGCTAATATGAGCGCCCCGGTAAGAGCACCTGCTCCTAGTGCCCCAGTGAGGAAACCAAGCGTTTGAGAATCACCTCCCAGAATCTCTTTTGCAAATACGGGCATAAAGACCTGGAATGGCAATCCCATGAAACTTGTTGTTATTACCATGATGATCAGTATGCGCAAGTGAGAGGTATTGTATGCATATTTAATGCCATTGATAAGGTCAGAGAATATGGAGGTTGTTTTTTGGGGAATATCATAAGCTTTGACATACATTGCCAGGAGTGAAGCAATAACTGCAATATAGCTCAACCCGTTAATCAGAAAACAGATACCTTCACCGGCAATGGCAATTAGAAAACCACCTATTGGAGGGCCAATGAATCTTGCGGAGTTAAAAAGAGTTGAGTTTAGGGCAATTGCATTGGGCAGGTCATTTTTATCCTCTACCAGATTAATGATGAAAGAATGTCTGAATGGAGTGTCTATAGCTATAGTACATCCGTTTAAAACAGCAGCGATGATGATATAAATAACCTGAATCCGGTTAGTCAGTATCAGGAAGGAGAGGGCCAGCGCAATCATCATAGAAATAGCCTGGGTTGTTACCAATACTTTACGACGATCAACCTTATCGGCAAATACTCCTGCAAAAGGCGTGATGAGAAGCGAGGGAATTTGACCGGCAAACCCGACTACCCCTAATAATAAGGCAGAATTGGTTAATCGGAAAACCAACCAGCCCATAGCAATACTTTGAATCCAGTTGCCTATAAGTGATATGGCTTGTCCAAAAAAGTACAGTCTGTAGTTCCTATGCCTGAGTGATCTGAAAGTCTGACCCATAGGGAGCGTCCTTATCATGCTTTTACTTTATGCATCAATGATGTTGAATATAACAAACGAGGAGCTAAAGAGGAAGGAATGCCAACCAATAATTCCATAAATCAGTGTTTCCACCTCTTATGTGACCAGAGCCAGTCAGACGGTTGACTAATGATATCATCTTGCAGAAGTCGTGAATATGTGCTTAGAATGTCAGTTTCACTACAATTCTGCTTAGAGGTATCTATCGGGATCAGTCGCACATTATAAAATCCCCTGCTCACCTTTCGGATGGAGATATAAACAACAGCAGCATTAATAGCCAAGGCGAGTTTTGCACCTCCGGTAAAGAAAGAAGTGCTTTGATTCAGGAAATTGAACCGATGGGCATTCTCGATATTTGCAGGAGATTGATCGCCAATAAAGATATAGAATGCGCTTTGATTCTTGTTGCGTAGGATATGTCTGGCGGCATGCGTCATGGGAAGTAATTTCATGCCAAAATGATGCCGTATCCTGGTCATGATCCCTTCGGCCGTTTTACTTCGTAATGGTTTGTATAGGGTATAGCAGGGAAAAGGAATCAGGGAAGGTACAATACTCAGCCATTCCCAGTTTGAAACATGACCGGTTAGCCCGATGATGTTAAGCCCTTGTTTGTGATATTGGATAAGTAATTCAGGATTTTCAACTTTAAAGCGTTTCCTGAGTTCTCCACCTCGCATGGACATACTCTTGATGACTTCCAGAAAGACGTCAGAGAAGTGGCGATAAAAATCGCTTGTAATTTTTTGAATTTCTTTATACCTGAGGTTAGGGAAAGCACGGCTTAAGTTCTGAATGACGACATCCTTGCGGTATCTGACAACTCGTTTAAGGATAAATGCGACAAAAGAAGACAAGCCATATAACCACCGAAGTGGAAGAAGACTAATTAACCTGGTCAGGAAAAAGAGTAGCGAAGATAATATCTTAGTCAGCCAACCCATTATATAATTATGAAAAGGATCAAAAATTTGTTATCCATTCAATGAGTGATTATTTCCTGTCGGGTTCATTCAAATAGAAAAAGAGGAAATATGGATAGTGATCCGGGGGAGATTCGAACTCCCGACCCGCAGCTTAGAAGGCTGCTGCTCTATCCAACTGAGCTACCGGACCTGAACTGAACAATTCAACCTATTATAATACCTGTTTAAAGAGTATGATAACAGATTGCAAAGGTAGTAAAAAGTAGGATTTAAAAAAGGAGGTATTTCAATTTCTATTGGTTTTATTCAAAACATCACTATTTTTGAACTATTGGGGTTACTTTTCAATAAAAATGACATAAATGAGAAATAGCATTAAGAATTATCATAATTTAGCTATGAAATCTTAAGGCGTAACCAAATGACCTCATGAAACAGCTTTTGTTCACTGATTTTTCAAATAATGTGAATGGAAAAATTTACAATTGGAGAGGGAAAACCATTCTTATTGCTGAAGATACTGATTGCAGCTTCCTTTATCTGAAAACCATTCTACGACACACAAACGCTGAAATTATCTGGGCTTCATCAGGACAGGAAGTTATTAATATGGTTCGTGAAAATCGCCAAATTGATATTGTTTTGATGGATATAAACATGCCCGGTATTAATGGGTTTGATGCTACAATTGCTATTCACAGCATAAACAAGGATATCCCGGTGATTGCTCAAACTGCTTATGTATATGACAATGAAGTGGAGTTGTGCTATGAATCGGGGTGTATAGACTATATTGCCAAACCGATTGACAAACACATGCTGCTTGAAAAAATAAGTGTCTTTTTGGGAGCAGGTGTTCCTGCACAGGGGCAACGCATCTAGTGCCAGCCGTATGAGTTATTCATTGCCAGGCAACCTGTCCGGACGTGATAGTGCTAAGTGAATACATACTATGATGCCAAATAAAGATTAAAAGCAGCCCTTATCAGATGTCAATTCCAGTAACAATACCACCCGATATTCTTAGTGCTGTCAATATCAGGGCTTAGAAAAAAATATTAATAATTATCAAAATAAGTTTGGTAGTTAGAAATCCTTTTGTACATTTGCAGTCCGTTTGGTGAGGTGGGTGAGTGGCTGAAACCAACAGTTTGCTAAACTGTCGTACTGGAAACGGTACCGGGGGTTCGAATCCCCCCTTCACCGCCAGTGAAGAGTAAAAAATTTTCGGGGCGTAGCGCAGTCCGGTTAGCGCACCTGGTTTGGGACCAGGGGGTCGATGGTTCGAATCCATTCGCCCCGACAAAAAGGAAAGAGTTCCCTGTAAAAGTATAATATGCAGGGACTATTATTTTTATACCATCCCCTCTAAATTTTTTGAGCCAACTATCCCGGTGGTAACCATACTTCTAGCCATCACTCTTGAAACA
>JBAXYX010000247.1:0-3407 GCA_041670625.1 Lentimicrobiaceae bacterium
ACAGAAGTTGGAGCTGAAATACAACCAGAATTCCATAGCATTCTACATCTCGCCACTGGTATACTGGGGACAGGAGCGCTATAAGATTTCATACAGGTTGAAGAATTTTGACGATGAGTGGGTTGTAAACCTTAAGAATCAACCTGTCAGTTTTTCAAATCTTGAGTCGGGAACCTATACTTTGCAGATTCGCGTAAGCGATGAGAACGGAACCTGGTCAGATAATATCAGAGAAATAGAAATAGTGGTAAATCCACCTTTCTGGCTGACATCATGGGCCATTGCAGGTTATATTGTTATCATTATTGGTATTCAGCTATGGGTTTTTACGGCATATAAGAGGCGTGAAGCGCATAGAAAGGAAGCCATGCTCCGGGAGTTTGAGCAGAAGAAGGAAGAGGAACTTCAGGCTTATAAAATGGAATTCTTTACCAATCTGGCACATGAGTTCCGTACACCGCTCACCCTGATTACCTCGCACATTCATGCCATTATTGAGGATAAGCAGTTGACCGTTGAAAAGCCCCGTTTGCTTAAAGTTTACAACAATAGCCTGAAACTTCAGAAACTGGTGCTTGAAATCATGCAGTTCCGAAAGCTCGAAAAAGGGAAAGAACCGCTTAATATTCAACTTATCAAACCTGTGGAGCTTACCAGAGAGGTGGTCTCTGACTTTGATGTGATGTTGGAGCAGCGAAAAATAGTTTGTAAGGTAGAGGCGCCTGATGAGAATATTACTTTCAAAATGGATGCTGATAAATTTCAACGAATCCTTTCGAATCTAATTTCTAATGCCATCAAATACAATAAAGATAACGGGTTTGTTAAGGTTTCCCTCAGGATAGAGAACCGGGCACTTATGGTGGAGGTTGAAGACCATGGAATAGGAATTAAGCCCGAGTACCAGTTGAAGATATTTGAACCATTCAGCATATCATCGGCCCGAAAACACGCTAGTTATCCCGGTTACCGGTCTACCGGGCTGGGACTTGCTGTTACCAAAGGACTTGTAGAGTTGTTGAAGGGGACCATAATCATGGAGAGTAGCCCGGGGACAGGCACTCGTTTTACCTGTACATTGCCGGATGTGCATGAAGTGAACACTGCAGAGCTTATTTCAGAGCCGCAGGAGCATGAATATGGAGATGATTTTATTGACCCTGCTTATGAGGATACGGAAATTAAGGACCTATTGACTGTTGACGGGAAGCCCTTGTTGCTGCTGGTGGATGATGATCCTGAAATACTGGCTTTGCTCAGGGATTTCCTTCAGACTGACTACAATATTGTTTTTGCAGAAAATGGGGAAGAAGCTTACCGGAAAGTGCTGTCTGACAAGCCTGATTTGATCGTATCGGATGTGATGATGCCTGAAATGGATGGGATAGAGTTCTGTTGCAAATTGCGCGAAAACGTTGATACCAGCCACCTGCCATTGATCCTGTTAACAGCTAAGGCAGAAATTGAAGATCGCATAGCCGGACTAAAAGCCGGAGCTGATTCCTATATTCCCAAGCCTTTCCATCCGGAGCATCTGAAAGTGCGTATTGAAAAGCTGCTGGCAACCCGAGCTGACATCAGGCAGTACTTCGGGCAACCGTATGGTACCGGTCATAGTCACTTGAACGGCAGTGGTAAAGGAAATGGCAGTGGTAATGGAAACGGCAGTGATAATGATCATGGAAATGGCAGTAATGATGGAAACAGAAGGGTAAATGGAAACGGCAATGGTAATAGTAATAGCAATAGCAATGCAATGAGTAGTGATCACCACAATGATATAGGCAGTGATAGGGGCAGTGACAATGGCTATGGATATGGTAATGAGCGTGACAGAGTTGCATTAATAAAAGCTATACCTGATCCTATTTTTCAGAAGATGCTGGGATATATTGATGAGAATCTGGATGATGAAGCCTTGTCGTCAGAGAAGCTGTGTGAAAAGTTAGCCATCAGTAAAACATCACTTTACAACAAGACCAAATCAGTACTTGGCACCACCCCTCACAGCCTGATTAACCAACGAAGGCTATATAAAGCTACCACTCTGCTCACATCGACCACCCTGACGGTAAGTGAGATTATTGATCAAACCGGTTTTGCCAGTCGAACGCACTTCTACGAGTTATTCAACAAAGCTTATGGATGCTCACCAACCGAATACAGGAATACCCCTCTCAACTAGTCGGGACTATCAGACTGTCGCTTATCTAAGACTATAAAGTTGCTGCACTGCCGGGAACTATGCGGATGTCACCCCGTAGGGCAATACGAATGACCTACTGCCGGGGGGTGTAAGGTTGTCGTTCCGCCGGGAACTATAAGGATGCTGCCCCTTTGGAGTCTTAATAGATGTCGCTCCTCCCGGAACTTTATGGATTCTGTATTTTAGGCATTATATTGTTTTTTATTGATGTCTGGCAAAAATTAGTAGGACAAAAAATCAGGGCTGTTTTCCTCTCTTGGAATCCAGCCCTTTTTTCTTCCTTTGCAGTAACGACAACCAAAAGGAAATATTTATAGGCAAAAATGCATATTTTACCGGACAGCCGCCCTATGCATAACTATTAAAATTGACTGATGTTCAAGAAATAGCGCGATTAAGTCAGAAATGAGGTCACGACCGTTATACCCAAAAACTTGATGGTTACACTGTCAACCCGAATTTACCATTTATTCAAATTCGTAGTTAGCACTGATTAATTATGAACTTAGCACTTATTAATTATGAACTTAGCGCGGATCAAATATGAACTTAGCACGGATTGTATAAGAACTTAGTACTGACTAAATAAGAACTTAGCGCGGAATAAATTAGAACTTAACACGGACTAAATATGAACTTAGCACGGACTAAATATGAACTTAGCACGGACTAAATATGAACTTAGCGAGGAATAAATTAGAACTTAGCACTGACTAAATAAGAACATAGCGCGGATCAAATAAGAACATAACACGGATTAAATACGGACTTAACACGGACTATATACGCATAAATGCGTCCGAAACACGTATTTAATCCTAATTAAGTACGCAATGGCACGATATTTGATGTATATTATTACACTTTATACAGAAAACAAGGACCATCGTAAGAAATGGAAAAACCCTGTCATGTCGTTAGTCGCCACCACTGATAGAGCATACAGTCACTTTAACACTCATGCTGCCACCCGTCGGGATAAAACCATCGAGTTGGATTTACCTGTCAAAGCAGTAGGGCAAGAGTTGTATGCCTCCATCACCTTCAAGAGAGCAGGAGGGAAGAGGATGAAATTTACCGTATCGAACAGCCAAAGGGTAGTGAGTAGTGAGTGATGAGTTCTTGGTTCTTAGCGCTTAATGTTGAATGCTGACTGCTGAGTTCTTGGTTCTTAGAGCTGAATGTTGAATGCTGAACACTG
>JBAXYX010000248.1:0-3407 GCA_041670625.1 Lentimicrobiaceae bacterium
AAAAAAGCGCTGGGTTATGCAGCGCAGGCTGTCACCAATGAAGATTTGACCCGATCAGGTTCATCAAATCTTTCTATAGCTCTACAAGGGAAGGTTACCGGAGTTGAAATTAAGCCATCAAGCGGTATGCCCGGGGCATCTTCACAAATTGTTATTCGTGGTGCACGCTCTTTTTCAGGTGACAACACCCCTTTGTATGTTATTGATGGAATGCCTATTTCATCAACGGCCGATTATTCAACCGGCAACAGCGTTACCGGTGCTGATATTTCAAATCGTGCTGTTGATATTGACCCTAACGACATTGAGTCAATCAATATCTTAAAAGGACAAGCTGCGGCTGCTCTATATGGCATCAGGGCATCAAACGGGGTTATCATTATCACTACTAAGAGTGGCAAAGGGAAAGCTCAAGGTAAACCCAATGTTACACTATCAAACTTTACTAGTTTTGAGCAGGTATCAAGAACCCCTGAATATCAAAAGACCTATGCACAAGGAAATTACGGTTCATTTGTACCAAACACGTCTTTTGCGTGGGGACCTAAAATTGTTGATCTCCCTAATGATCCTGATTTTGGAGGAAACTCGCAGGATCACCCGGGTTTGTATTTTGTACCGCAACTCGAAAGGGCTGGTCTTGATCCATGGGTAGCACCTGCGGTGTATGACAACTATGGTGATTACTTTAAAACCGGGTATACATCAACCACATCCATTAATATTAACCAGGCAACAGAAAAAGGCAATATTGCCATAGGGGTTGGTAATACTACCCAGGATGGCATTGTCCCTTCAACCGGAATGAGAAGATGGAATGCAAAAGCTGCGGGTCAAACACAACTGAATAAAAGATGGGGAATGGGATTTTCATCTAATTATGCGAACACTAACATCGATAAATTATCAGGAGCTAATGACGCATCAATTGCCGGAGCCTATGCTGCGCCGGTCTCTTACAACCTTAAAGGTATCCCATTCAATACTCCAATTGACGAATATGCTCAGATCTATTATCGCTCTCTGACATTCGACAACCCCTATTGGGCTGCACAGCATAATAGCTTTAATGAAAAGACTGATCGTTTCTTCGGAAATGGGTTTGTGGAATATTCTCCACCAATTGCTGATAACATGACACTAAAAACAAGATATCAGATTGGTATGGATTCATATACTACCCATTACCAGGATATATTTGAATATGGACATAGAGGAGCTTTAGGAGAAATTACTAATTACGGCGTTTCGTCACAAACGGTCAACTCACTATTTACCATCAACTATGGTTGGCAAATTAGTGATAATTTAAACTTCTCAGCTCTGATTGGTAATGAATATAATGACAGGCATCGAAAATTTTATAATGAATACGGTTCAAACTTCAACTTTGGTGGTTGGGCTAATGTTTCGAACGCTAAAATTCAACAGGCAACAGAAGATCAATTACAAGACAGGACGGTTGGTTTCTTTGGCAACTTATCACTCGATTACGCGAGAACGATATACCTAAATGCAACCGGACGTAATGATTATGTTTCAACCATGCCAAGAGACAATAATTCATTCTTTTATCCTTCAGTTTCACTGGGAATTGTGTTAAGTGAAATTGAAGGTATGAATAACCTGGATTACCTGTCATTTGCAAAGATTCGCGGTTCATATGCTGAAGTTGGACAAGCCGGTGAATACCTCCTGAATTATTATTCTACACCTGATTATAGCGGAGGCTTCTGGGGTGGTAGTCCGGTACAATATCCTGTTAACGGAGTGAGCAGTTTTTTATCAAATAACGTACAATATGATCCGGGGCTCAAACCTCAAAACACCCAGGCTTATGAAGTAGGCGCTGAACTCATGTTCTTTGACAACCGGCTCGGTTTTGACTATTCCTATTCACACCAAAAAGTCACTGATCAAATTTTCCAGGTTCCCCTTGCCGGGTCATCAGGAGCTGCTTCTTATGTAACCAACGGTGGCAATATTCATACTAATACTCATGAATTTATCATGTATGTTACTCCTGTGTCAACAAAATCGGTAAAATGGAACTTTAACTTTAACTTCTCAACCATGGAGAACGTTGTTGATCAACTTGCTGAAGGTGTTGAAAGTATCTTCTTGGGTGGATTTGTAACGCCTCAGGTTAGAGCAGGAATAGGAAGCACCTTCCCGGTTATTTATGGTACGTCATTTAAGAGGGATGAAAATGGCAATATATTAGTGCAGGATACCGAACCGGATAGCTGGGATTATGGGTTCCCGTTACAGGGTGAGCCTAAAGTTATTGGCCAGGTTTCACCTGATTTCATCTTAGGCTTCAACAATAAGCTTGTTGTTAAAAATTTCACTTTATCAGGTACTTTAGATTGGAAGCAGGGTGGACAAATGTATTCCGGTTCCAATGGATTGCTCGACCTTTATGGCGTTTCAAAGAATGTGGAAGATCGTGAAGGTACATTCATCTATGATGGCGTAAAATCCGATGGAACGCCTAACGACATTGTTCGTGGCGGTAAAGAAGACCCTGATGCATATCAGGATCTGATTACTAATGTTCTTACCAGCATTGATGAATATTACATCCATAACAATTCATTTGTTAAACTTAGAGAGTTAACACTAAGCTATAGAATCTCCAAAAAAGTCCTAAAGAATATTGACATTGATTTGTCGATATATGCCAGGAATATTCTTATCTGGACAGAATTACCCAACTTCGATCCTGAATCAACCCAGGGGAATAATAACATGGGTGGGGCATTCGAACGTTTATCTATGCCACAAACATCCAGTTATGGCTTTGGTGTTAACCTGAATTTTTAACTTTAAATTGAGAAAAGATGAAAAATATAATCCAAATTTTAGCTATCCCTGTATTTCTATTAGCGATATCAGGATGCACGCAAGACTCATTGGAGGATATCAATACCAATCACAACAATCCAACCGATGTCCCTTCAAGTCTGCTTATTACCGATGTGATGACCCGGTCAGCCTTTACCGTTACTGGTAGTGACTTTTCATTTTACGCTTCCGTATATGTGGAGCATAATGTTGGAATTTACAACCAAATGTATAATGCTGAAATCAGGACAGGTGAACCCATTTCATCAACAACCTACAATAACATTTGGGACGCTGCCTATGAAAATCTCTATAACCTGAAGATTATCATTAACAAAACATCAGAGGGCGGTTCAGAGGAAGGTAACTACCACACACTTGGTATTGCTCAAATCCTCACAGCATACAATCTTGCTATGTTAACTGACCTTATGGGTGATGTTCCTTATAGTGAAGCACTTCAGCCTGGTGTTATCTACCAACCCAAGCTTGACAAACAGGAAGAGTTATATACTGAAATCTTTAGTTTGCTCAACAATGCAATCACAAACCTGGGCATG
>JBAXYX010000249.1:0-3406 GCA_041670625.1 Lentimicrobiaceae bacterium
GCATCAAGCACCAAGAATTCAAAAAGCTTGGTATCATCATGAACAGGCACACCCCATTCCGTGTCATGATATTGAATCATCAAGTCGTCATTAACAGGCCAATCACATCTTTTTAACATCTTCGCTTAACTTCTGGTTATATTTTGGTGTATTTCAAGAAATTCCTTCAGGTTTCCAGGCTCCACTATTCCATATTCCGTTATTATTCCTTTAATAAGACTGGCAGGCGTAACATCAAAAGCGGCATTGTAAGCCGGTGAACCCGGATTAGCAACCCTTACATTATGAGTTATTCCCGCCTCATCAGGTCCGCTTTGCCAAAGTATTTCATCGGGTGAACGTTCCTCAATAACAATATCTTTTCCGGTAGCCGTATTCAAATCAATAGTTGAAGTAGGTGCTGCAATATAAAAAGGCACGTTGAAGTAACCGGCGACAATTGCCTTTTCCAGAGTTCCTATTTTATTGGCTGCATCCCCATTAGAAGCAATACGATCAGCACCTGTAATAACCAGGTCGATTAAGCCTTTTGCCATTAACAGTGCGCCGGCATTATCAGGAATAATAATATGATTTACCTTTTGATTGCTGAGTTCCCAAGCAGTTAACCTCGCCCCTTGGTTGCGCGGGCGGGTTTCATCCACATAAACAAAGATATCTTTAGCATCATGATGTGCGGCATATATAGGAGCGAGTGCACTGCCATAATCCACAAAAGCCAACCATCCGGCATTACAGTGTGTTAATATCCGGTCACCCTGTTTAATCAGCCTGTTGCCCCATTCACCTATTGCTTTACCGGCACTTTCATTTTCGCGGGCAATATAATCAGCCTCCAAAAGAGCTGCGGTAATAGATACTTTCCCTTGTTGGAAAACTCTTTCCACGGCGTAAAACAAATCGCGTGCTGTAGGCCGTGTAGCCAAAATAGTATCTTTGGCCCTTACCGGATCTTCGCCTGCTGACAAAGCCTGAGCCATAGCATATCCACCGGCAGCGCCAATTGCACCGGCACCCCTGACAGTCATCTCTTTAATGGCCATACAGGTAGATTGATAATGATCACATTTCTTGATAGAGAAAGTAAATGGAAGCAGGTTCTGATCAATCATCATCACTGCTTTACCTTCCATCCAGATAGTTTTATAGGGTATGCCGTTTACTTTCATCGCTGTTGCAAATTCATGATGACAAAAATAAACAATTCAAGCACCTTAATACTTTACGGGAACAGAAGGTTACTTAATCTTTTTCACATTAGTGGCATTCATGCCTTTAGGGCTTCTCTCAGTCATAAAAGTCACGATATCACCTTCTTTAATCGGGCCATCCAGTGAATTGATATGAACGAATAAACTTTCCTGTGAAACGGAGTCTTTTATAAAACCATAACCCTTTGAATCGTTAAAGAAGCTAACGACTCCGGTACGTGGTGTATCCTCATTCCGACTTACGTTTTTATTACGTACTTCTATATCAATATCTTCAACTTTAATAATACCCTTTTGCAAAGGATCAGGGGGGGTAGAGGTAATCTGTCCGTATTCATCAACATAAGCAATCATATCATCCAGATTGCTTCCATCACGAGCACCTGCTAATCTTTCAATTTTCTTTGCTGCTTTATCCTTTTTCTTCTTCTGCTTCTGCTTTTCTTTTTCCTGTTTGATTCTTGTTGTTTGCGATTTTATCATGTTTTCGTGTTTAATTTACTACTATTTCATCCCCATTTCCCTTGCAACGAAAATGAAAATAAACTTTCTCAAAGATACGCAAAAAAAGGTTAATCTTTGCATTTATAAATTTGACCTCTAAGGACTTCTTAGCTTACTTCGAAAAGCCTGATTTTATTACCTTTGCAACAATATGGTATCTGATAATCAACTATACCTGGCCCCTTTTCAGGGAATTACCGGTCATACTTTTCGCAAGGTTTATGCCTGTCACTTTCGGGGAATCAATAAATATTATACTCCCTTCTTCTCGAAAATAGATCATGATACCCGGCTTTCTGCTCGCAAGGAAAAGGAACTGCAACATCTGGGAAAAGACTTCCCGGAGTTGGTTCCACAGATACTGAGTAAGGACCCCGCTGAAATACTGAGGTTTGCCCGAATTTGTGAAAGCCGGGGCTTTAAGGAACTGAACTGGAACCTCGGTTGCCCGTTCCCTCAAGTCGCTCATAAAAAGAGAGGTTCAGGTATGATGCCATACCCTGATCTGGTGAACGATATTCTTGAAAAAGTAATGCCCTCCATCCCTCTGAAGTTCTCTATTAAGTGCAGGTTGGGGTATGAACATCCCGATGAAATATTTGAAATGATCCCTGTGTTTAACCAATTCCCCATTCATGAACTTACGCTCCATGGACGAATCGGGCGGCAGCTCTACTCAGGCTCAGTGGATATGGATCGCATGTTGAAGGTTATTCCACTGCTTCGTATACCTTTCGTATTTAATGGCGACATCCTGTCAAAAAGTACTTTTGATGCTGCTTCAAAACAGATGCCCGGTGTAAACAGGTGGATGATTGGCAGGGGCGTTTTAATAAACCCTTTCCTGCCTGCCGACATTAAGGGAGTCATCGATTACCCCGACAGAAGAGCTAAACTTCGATTATTTATGGATGATTTGTATTATGCTTACCGGGTTGACATGAACGACAGGTTAACCATACTTAATGTATTAAAGGAGTATTGGGGTTTCCTGTTCCAATGGTTTGAGAACCCACAAAAGGTAACCAGGATCATCAAGAAAGTGAAAACATTTGATGAATATGAAGATGCGGTAAAGAGAATCTTTGAAACAGAGGAATTCAGAGAAAATGATGGGACGGTACTTCCTGTAATTTAACTGCTTCCGGTTCAAAATCCGGCAATCATGATCCGGCAAAGTGGTCAACTATTATTAACACTACACCTATACAATGCTACCGGCTTTGCATCATTGAAAATCATCAGAGGTCAACTATCGTTAAAACTACACCTATACCGGCAAAGCAACCATTAAATGCCCTGAGTTTGCCGGGTTCAACCATAATTAGAACTTGACCTATGCCAGTATACCAACCATTAAATGCCCTGAGTTTAGCGGGATCAATGGCATTTAGAACTGTATTGCAGACAAAAGATTAAGTTGTAGCTTGACCTTCAAATCAAGCCATATTTAAACTTATGGCACCCTTGATTTAAACTGAAAGTGCTATTGATTTAAACTTACGATACTATTGGTTTAAAATAAAAGTACCTTTGATTTTAGCCTGATCTATCATTGATATTGACTTAAGAGTTAGCTTAAACCATCCAATTCTTTATAGAATTGTACCAGATAGTTCACCATGAACTGATGCCTTTCTTCAGCCAATTCTGAACCTGTTTTGGTATTCATCATATCTTTTAAGAGCAAC
>JBAXYX010000250.1:0-3393 GCA_041670625.1 Lentimicrobiaceae bacterium
ATACTGCAAACCGGTCCGCAAAACCTGGGAGCTTCTTTTACATTTGTAAATCTCACCGGTCAAAAATTGGATGATTACATTGTGAATTCAACCACACAACAAATACCAACCAGCACACTGCCCCCCGGGACTTACACATGGACTATAAGCAGAGGAAACTCCCTCATTGAATCCGGCAAATGGATTAAACAATAACACATAACCAACTTTGGTTATGCACAGTTGAACGGGTTTGAATTAACTAGATTTCTGTGTATAACAGGTTGTTTATTCAGGCCACAATAAGCCCTAACGGGTAGGAGTGAAGTTCATTAACGCATAAGGTAATTCATAATATCAGAACTAGGAATAGACAGAATAATTACAAAATGGGATCGTTTGCTGCATCGATGGCAAGGGTTATAATCATTCAAACTGACTCAAATGGGTATAGTGTCGGATTTTTAATTACTTTTATACCTATGATGCGAAGGACAATCCAGAGGAATATGTTTATACTTATGCCTGCCGAAGCAGAACAGAACATTTCAATAAAAACTCTATGATAAAGATTTTTACGTTTGCCTTCCTTTTATTGAGCATATCAACCTTTGCTCAAAATCTTGTTATTAATCCTTCCTTTGAAGATAGTATTGTTGTAAATACAATTAGACCTTTCTCTTCCAAAGGATGGTTGGATGATGTTGCATATAGCAGTGTTGATTTATTTTCTGCAGCAAATTTCGAGGATTCGGGATATGCCGTACCTAACACTTATTTAGGCTTTCACCATGCTTACGATGGTGATTCATTCATAGGATTGCTTTTATTTTCATGGAGCGGAAATTTAGAACATATAACGGGAAGCTTGTCAAGCCCGATGTTAAAAGACAGCTTATATCAAATTTCGTTTCATATTAAGTACCCCGGAGATTCCTGTATGATTTACTCAAAATTTATTGAGGTGCTTTTCTCAGGCACAAAACCTAAATCAAAATTCGGGGAACCATTTTTTGAAAGATGCTTCAGCGAAAAATGCCCGGTAGCGGATTTAAAAATAAATATTGAAGAAACTGTAACAAATAAGGACTGGGTAAAGTGTCAGGCCGTTTATAAAGCAAAAGGGAATGAAAAATATTTTACTTTGGGGATTTTCTACCAAAATAAGGATTTCTTTAAGTTATCAAAAAAGTACAACAGCACTCTCCTTGATTATAAGAAGCAATCAAAGTTTCTTAGAAATACAGAGCTATTTCCTGTTTTTATAAATAAGAATCAGCATGTTGATTTGACAAATAAATCCTATGCTTACAGGTTTAATATAGCTACCGCTTATTATTTTATAGACGATGTTTTTATAGAGCCATACCATCCCTGATAAGTTAGTGTTCGGTCCGGGGCTTTTTGTTCAACATAATGCAGTGTGACCTTAATACTGCCATTCTGATTCATCAGCCAGGTTGGATTGGTCGTTAAGCATAGTACAATCTTTGCAAGGCGGTAATTTCTTATGGATGGCACTCAATAGTCACAAATAAAGCCAATTATCCGATACCATTTACTGATTGTAGCAAGTGGTTTACTTCGTATTCATGCATTCTTGAGTTTGCCAATGAAGGAAACCCCGGTGTGCTCAGTCTCCAGTAGTATAGGTTATCAACTTTGGCAACTTTAGTTAACAAGGGTTCTCCAAAGATTGTTTGGTACTTGGTCTTGATATGCCTGATGTATTTCAAGGCCTTCAATGCATTACCGGTACGTTTATTCAAAATGCTGAATAGATGACGTGCCAGTCTGATTCTCAGTCTGGTGACCTCAAGGTTAGCAGCTAAGTCACCTCCATATATTTCACCTGTTACTTATATCGCCTATCCCTTGCATAGTGTTCATATGAATCCCTGCATCTTGCTCGATCTTGAAATAATTGCAATCGGTTGTGGCTAAGAGAGTTAGCAGGATGAAAAATAACTTCACTCTACTGCTCTTAATTGTAATTTGTCGGCCGCAATAAAATTATTACATACATTAAAAATAATTGAAAATATATTGAAAATATATGCAATTCTGTTTAGGGTAAACCTCGTTTTTTTTGTCTATATAGTATAGGAATATTTATTTCAATGGGAGTTTGTGCAAATGGGTTAGCCATACCTGATAAAACTTTAACAAATGATACCATTGTGCTGAAAGTATGGATAGGAGTCAATGCTAGTCAACGGGTATTAAGCCGACTGGTTATACGGTATTTACCCTGTTAGGTTTACCACCGCTTCGGGGCAGGGCACCGCAAGCAAGTTGGTTATTTACCGATAGGTATTTACTCTTTATTTATCTAAACTGCATCATTACATTTGTGCAAATAGATAAGCAGGATATACTATTCGTCATTCTGTATCAATCGTCATTCTGTACCCGGGTTTCAGGTTATTCTTTTGGTAGGAAATGATGCAACGCTATAAACACTTTTTTAAAATATTTCTGTAAAAAGTTTGCTAAAATGGTATTACCTTTTGTCTTAATTGGCATTAATAGAGTGATGGGGTTCATGATTGACAGCATAGATGTGTGTAATGGCCTTGCTTTTAGAAAACCGGAATGTTGAAATTAAGATAAATTATAACAAATAAATGGGGAACTACATGTTAAACAAAAAGTTAATCTTTAGCACTTTACTAATGGCAGGGCTCAGCCTGACAGGAGTAAAAGCGCAACAAGCCATACCTGCAACCGGTGGTGAAGTTACGGGCAGCGGAGGCTCTGTGAGTTACACCGTGGGCCAGATGGCTTATACTACGGCTTTCGCTACAAATGGGTCTGTTTCAAATGGTGTACAGCAGCCTTTCGAAATCTCAGTCGTCACAGCTGTGGAATCGGCTGAAGGAATTGACTTGATGATTTCTACTTATCCAAACCCGGCAACGGATTTTATAACACTGAGGATTGATGCTTCTGCTTCACTCGACATTCAATCAATGTCGTATCATCTTTATGATTTAAACGGAACCCTGATGGAAAATATGAAGATTGAGGGTAACGAAACAAAGATTGTGATGAGTGACTTGATGCCTGCAACTTATTTTTTAAGAGTGACCATTGACAATAAGGAATTGAAAACATTTAAAATCATTAAAAACAAATAATATTCTGCTATTATGAAGAAGATATTCACACTTGTCGCATTTGTTTTATTAGCAACAGGAGTATTTGCACAATCACCGGATAAAATGAGCTACCAGGCTGTAATTCGTAACAGTAACAGTCAATTGGTTGTCAATGCCGGTATCGGAATGCAGGTAAGCATCTTGCAGGAATCAATTAATGGTACTGCTGTTTATGTTGAACGTCATTTTCCTACTACTAACGCAAATGGTTTAGTTACCATTGAAATTGGTACTGGAATCGTTATTTCAGGTG
>JBAXYX010000251.1:0-3376 GCA_041670625.1 Lentimicrobiaceae bacterium
ACCATCCAATTAATGCAATTGGCATCTCAACCAGTGGATATTTTAAATAATGACACCGATCCTAATGGCGACCTGCTTAAGATTAATACGATCTATAGCCCTTCCAACTGTTCTGTGGTAATGAGCAGTGATTCACTCTATGTGACAGTTACCCCATATCCGGGATCTGATAATTGTGATTTCCGGTATGATGTTATAGAGAAAAATACCTCAGGTCAGTTAATGTCTTTTAAGGTATTAGTGTATGCAGACCTGACCACCAATCCTGATATGCCGCAAATTTATCCTGATAGGATCATCTCGACCGGTGGAATAGAAATCATGGCTGATGTGCTGGATAACGACTTGGATAACCAGGGTGATCTTATTGAAATAGCCGGTTTTTCCCAACCTGCTCATGGCACACTGATACTTTCAAATAACAAGTTCTATTACACTCCTGAATTATCATATACAGGTAATGATTCATTCAAATATAGCATACGCGAAGCCCTTGACACAACTATTTACACGAGCTATACCAATGTTGATATTACTGTATTGAAAAATCCTGATTGTCCTGTGGCCGTTGCTGATGAGGCACAGGGAATGACGGCTGTTGAATTAATTATTGATGTTCTTGCCAATGATTACGATATAAACGATGACGCTTTCATTATAACCAAGATTGATGGGGGAACCATCACTGCCGATCAAAAAGTTAAGTATAAATCATCAAATTTACAACTGAATGCTGATACCATCTTTTACAAGATAGCTGAAACCGGCAATCCGAATTCCTTTTCTGAATGGACTCCGGTTTGCATATCGCTGGCAGTTAACCCGGGCCTCCCTGTGGCTGTTGCCGATACCATCCTGGTCAGAGGAGGTATTCCGGTGAGCTTCAGACCACTGATGAACGATATACCAAACAGCATTGATACTTTGATAATGAATTTTTATATAGAAGATGCACCCCAGAGTGGTCACTGGGGTAAAGCATTTGTTGTAAAAGATACCTTTAACTACATATCGACCTATCAAGCTAATGGCGTTGACCGTTTCAGGTATAGAATCCGGTCTTCAACCGCGGCAAACCTAGCCATGGGGGATATCGTTTTTATCTGCGAAAGCAAATTTTATGATTCACTGGAAATCAGCAATATCAATGCCGGTGTTCATGGTAGTGGTTTCTTGTTCTGCAGGTACAGTGAGTTGCCCGGCTTGGGATTGTTTTTGACTTCTCCGGGCTGGAATGATAACTTCTCAAGTCATTTCAGATTTCCGAAAGGAGATAGAAAGACGACCATCTTTAACAGTACCCTTTGGGCGGGTGGTCTGGATGGGCAGAATGCGCTTCACCTTGCCGGTGAGAGATATAAACAAGGGCCTGCAAACTCCGGCGGCATCGATTATCAGCCCGGACCTGTTGCTGAACAGTACAATAACGACTACCTCATGCGGTACCTCCGTACCTGGAAAGTAAGCCGTGAGGAAGTTGAGTGTCATATAAAGAACTATCAGAAACCAGGATATGCTCCCCCCGAAGCCATACTTAACTGGCCCGGTAACGGAAATACTGCCAATGGGGAGGCTCCACTGCTGGCTCCATACTTTGACAAGAATGCAGATGGTAATTATAACTGCCTTGACGGCGATTATCCGCTCATTCGGGGGGACCAGACTGTTTTTCTGATGTATAACGACGATTGTGAACATACTGAATCATCGGGCTCTCCCATATTGATGGAAGTACATGCAATGGTCTATGGGTTCAATACCCCATCAGATACCTCGGTCTATAATTCGGTTTTTGTACACTACGACTTGATTAATCGTTCCGGCAATACATACACCAATTTCTACACCGGAATATTTACTGATACCGATCTGGGTTTTGCAATTGATGATTACATCGGTTGCAATGTACAGAAGGGATCTTTCTATGCATACAATGGCAAGCCTAAGGACGGTGCTGGTCAAAGCTGGGCCTATGGTGAAAATCCTCCTGCCCAGTCTGTAACTATTCTTGCCGGGCCGTATAAAGACGAGGATGGACTCGACAATGCCCCTGAAGATTGTTCAGAAAGCATTAACGGCCTGAATTATGGAAACGGAATCGCAGATGATGAACGACTTGGCTTATCGTCATTTATGAGCTTTAATACTTATGATGCAGCGGGACCGTATATGTTTGATCCGACCACTGCTGAGCAGTATTATAATCTGATGCAGGCCAGATGGATTGATGGCACACCTATGCAATATAGTGGGATGGGTCATGCCATTACCGGTGCAGTGGGACCTGATTGTAAATATATGTTCCCGGGAGATTCTGACCCGCTAAATTGGGGGACTCATTGCCTGCAACCCAATGGAGGTTATAACCAATCAGGCAAATACTGGACTGAAGCAGATGCGCAAAACAAATCTGGAGACAGGCGAGGTATAGGAAGTGTAGGCCCCTTTACATTCCAACCCGGTCAAATACAGGAAATTGAAGTTGCATTTTGTGTTGGAGAAGCCACTGAAGGCGTTCCGGGTTCTGCTGTAGATAACCTGTTTGTCGGTATCAGCCAAATAAAAGAACAGGTAAACAACGGCCAAATAATTGCTCCAAACAACGAATTAGGGTTCAACAAAAGATTAATAACAGCACCCGGGATCAAATTGTACCCCAATCCTGTTGGTTCCTATCTGACTTTTGAGCTGAGTGAATTCAATGAATCCGGTCCGGTAGAATTTGCTATTTATGATTTGTTGGGTACCATGGTAATAAAAGGGAAAGGGTCAGCTTATTCCCGTCAAACCATAAATGTTTCGAAATTAAGCCCGGGACTTTATCTGTTAAAAATGCAGCATAGCAGTATGAGCCGGGTGAGTAAGTTTGTTAAGAAATAAAAGATTTTTTGTCATAAACAACCTAAACATGAAAAACACATTATTCATAATTATCGTTGGCTTTGTCATTTTAGTTTCATGTAAAAAGGACAAAACTGATGAACCGGTTAATCAGGAAAATGTAAGAGTTTATACAGAGGCGACCTATTTTGACAATGGGAACCTGCGTACATTGATCCGGTTTAGTTACGATAATGAAGGAACTTTAAAAAGAACGGTGTCATTCAGGATCACTGATTCTGCTTCTACTGACACAACCAATCTCAAAAGATCAGTGATTGACTATACTCGAAATACTGACTCCACAATGGTAGTCGCACAAAGCTCTCTTGATGTTAACAATCAATTGACCCCGGTGGATTTGACCTTATTGACTCTTGATGATAGAGGACTCTGTATCCTGCATTCCCGTGAACTCATAACGATAAACCAACAATTAATAGACAAGCGCAAACATTATCAATAATATAGCCTGATTTATTTGTTTTATACATCG
>JBAXYX010000252.1:0-3327 GCA_041670625.1 Lentimicrobiaceae bacterium
ACATCAGTCGGCACCGGTATAGAACACGTACCCGTTTCATTCGGGGTTGGTTCGGGTTTGAAAGGGCAAAACCCGAATCAACCCCGAACCAACCCCATAGTAACTCTAAAGCAACCCTAAAGTAACTCTAAAGTAACCCTGAAGTAACCCTGAAGTAACCCTAAAACTACCCTAAAACAACTCTGAAGCAATCGTAAAGAAAGAGTAAAAGTATAGGGGAGCGGTAAAAAATCCACAAATAGCGGTCACTTTTTTACGAATATTCAGAAAATCCATACGCCGGGTAAAATTCACAATTGAGATGATTTTCAGGACCCTTTCATAATGAAGTTAAATGCCTGCATGGAAACGGAATGGTGCAATATATATGCCAACAATCCGGCCCTGATGGGTCCATTGTAAAATTAACGAAGGTTTCCACATGGAGTCCCAGGCTGCTGTCTGCCTTTATACCTGGTAAGGTGAACTACTGGTGTATAATCTTTAACGCATGAATTATGAGTTTGAAGTATAGGAAAGCCAGCGCATAAGGAAAACATCATAAACCTGCCATTTCTCATCAATGTACACTATCATCTCCCTGGCAGCAAGAGCATCGAGTGATGTTTTGACGGTACTGGCGCTTTTTAAACCATATTTGCCTATAAAAGTTCCGGATTGCGGTTTAGATACTCCATTTTCACAAGCTATGGCCTGAAGAAGGGCATATTGGCCTGAAGTTAGCAACTTCCTGAAAGCGAAGTAGGATGGTTCGAAGGAATTCAATATATCGAGTTTTACACGGTTGATTGTGCTCACATCTATTATTTTCGATTCATTGGCAAAAAGCCTGTTACAGAAATATTGCACATAAAAAGTATGTACTCTGCACCATTCAAGTATATCTTCAATAAGCGAATCACTGACTTCCCTGCCCGATGCTAAGAAGTGTGATTGAATAAACGATTTATACGAATTTTTCTCAATCGGTTGGAGATACATAAGCTCGGCACTTCCGAAAAATGGTCTTGATGCTTCGGTAAACATGACTTCAAGCATGTGTTTGTTACTTCCTGAGAAGATAAAAGTTATAGCCGGGAACTCTTGTATGATTGATCGAAGCAGTGCTTCCAGGTTTTTTTCCCCGTATGATGCAATTTGTTGGAATTCATCAAAGATAATGACCAGCTTTTTGTCCAATTTCCCTATCAGGCTGAACAGTTGTTGTAAGCTTGTACGGATTTCTCCTTCTGTTTTTATATCCAGACTGATTACCGGTTGTCCGGTTAAAATGTCATAGGTTATGATCGGGCGCAAGTTTGATAATCCCGAAAGGATCTTTGTAAAGAAATTCTCATTTCGTCTGATATTAATCAGCGCTGAGCCTAAAATATTAATCATTTCACTGCTGTTTTGAGTAGGCAGTAAATCAAGATAAATAATCTCAATCCCTTTTCGGCTTTTTAATTGGTGTCCGACATGCTTTATTAAACCAGTTTTACCCATTCGTCTGACGGATATAAGCGTTATATTGCGGTTAGAATTGATGGCCTCAATAAGCTGTTTGGTTTCTGATTCCCTGTCGCAGAAATACTCCGGGGCAACATAACCTACTGTGGTAAAAGGATTATTCAGTTTCATGATGTAAAATTTAGGGTAAAGTTACGCAAAAAGCATGACGGAAATTACGTAATAATGAAATGAGTAATCCCTAAATTCAAGTTCCACCTGCAACTTAAATAGCTAAAAGAGGCCAGTATCATCAAGTTATTACGTCAGCCATGGCAGCCGGAGCGGTAAAAAATCCACAAAACAGCGGTAACTTTTTTACGAATATTCAGAAAATCCATACGCCTGATCAGAAAATCCATACGCCGGGTAAAAAAATCCGGACGCCTGAAAAGATTCTCACTTTTTTAAAAAAAGCTTTCCGACCTTGCGGGCCTCTTGTAACTAATTGGAGGGGATGACAGATAATTGCCATCCTCTTCACAATATTTGAAGCATGAACAAAATAATCACACTATTTGCCATACTTAATTGCTTAGTAAAGGTAACCCTTGCTCAATCAAGTTACTTCATGACTTTTCATAGTGATAAGAATGAAAAGCCATTTGATGTAATTGAAGATTCAAATCACGATATACTTGCAGTTGGGATTAGAGATATAGATGATAGTCAAGAGGATTCCTACAACGGGATGATATGGAAAATTGCTGCTAATGGTGACACGCTCAGCAGAGTCTATTCGTTTGGAGATACCTCCATCTATTTTAATTATATTGAACAGCGTGGAGAATCGTACTATATCATAGGCACTTCATTTATTCCACCTTTATTTGAAGATTCGAAGCTGGAAGTATTGCAGTTAGACTCTGACCTGAATGTATTATCGAAACGAACCATTGTGGATCGTAATTCCTATATGATGATCGACAACAAAATCAGGAAATTAGGGGATAACTACTATTTATTAGGCATGGAGGAAACGGATAGTTGTAATTACGATATTGTCATCAAGCTTTCAGAAGATTTTTCCCTAAATAATTTCTATAGGATCTGGGAAAAAAGATGTAAGCTGATGGATTGTCTGTTATCCCCGGATTCTAATCAATTTTGGCTTTTTACCGCTGGCTATAATGAAGAATTTGGACCTGAATTATCAGTTTTTGATACTTCAATGAATTTTATTCAATTAAAAAATTTCCCTTACAAACTCTGGCCGGGGACTGGAGACCTGGAAACAGGATATCTGCGAAATCTCACAGTCAAATGGTATACAGATACGACATTTCTGGTTATCTGTAATCATGAGCAAACATATAATAATGGTGATATATTGGTACAAGAATTGGGAGCATCAGTCATGGACTCATCGCTGAGTTTGGTTCCAGTTCATTACTTTAGTAATCCGGATACCATTGATTATGCAGGGTTTATGACCAACCAGGACTTTATAACTACCGATGAGATATTTTTCTGTGGTAATAAAAATGTAATCGCAATGTTTTACCCCCCATTTCCTTCCTGGATTATAGCCGGGAAATTAAATAATCAGCTTGAGTCGGAATATGTCAATTATTTTGGTGGTGATGCTTATTATCGTACTCATTCCATCAAAGCCACCAGTGATGGAGGTTCTATAATAATTGGGAAACGATATGATCATTTAACCCAGAATTATGAATGGGATGTTACCTTTTTGAAATTGAACAGCGAAGGCCTGATAACGGATACCAAATACCTGCCCTGTCATATTACTGATAAAGCCTGGATTTATCCCAATCCTGCTGATTCATACCTTAACATTGAATCAACCTATTCATCAGGTGAGGTCAGAATTTATAC
>JBAXYX010000253.1:0-3319 GCA_041670625.1 Lentimicrobiaceae bacterium
GCAGAGTATGAAAAGCAAATAGAGGAAATACGTAAGAGTGATTTCAAAAAGTCTTTCTACGACAAAACTTTAGACGTATTAGAAAGCCTCAAAGTGGATACTAAGGGTCAGTTGTATGATGCTTCACTTGGTATACCGATAGTGGCTTGGAACGCCTCTATTGACATTATAAAGACAAGTATCAAAGCGGGTAAGGTTGTATCAGATGCTATTACTGATGCGATAGACTATCTTAAACGCCAAAACATAACCTTTGACGAAGCTAAGTATAGAACTTTCTACACAGAGCCTTTTGAAAAGAAAGAGAAAGAATTAAGGGATAATGTCGCCAAGACACTTCCTGCGCAATGGGCAGCAATAGAAAAAGAACAGTTTGGCACACCTACACCTAACGAAGCGAAGATACTGGCAAATAGAAAGGGCGGTATTATAGGTGCTATCAATAAAGTTTTAGGGCTTCCACAAGTAGCACAGGAAAAGATATTTGCACAACAGTTTGACAAACTCGGAGACAAGGCAGCAAAAGTAGCAGCTAAAGCACTTGCAAGTAAGAACTACACAGCAAGGAACTCGGCAGCTATACTTAGATCGGTAATTAACGACTTGACAAAGACAGTTGACGAGCGTAAAGTTACAGAATCCTTTAAAGGTACACTTGAACGTGCTGTATCAGACGCTAATCAGATAAATAAGCTTCTACACCAGTATTTAGGTAAAGACAAAGAAAGCTATTCAAGGATAAACCAAGCGTTAGACCCTGATTTTTACAGAGAACGTTCACGTCAAGAATTTGAGGCAGAACTACTCGAAGCTGAAGGACAGGATTATATAGACAAGTTGGGTGCAGCCAAGTTGGACGCTATGTATGACGAGTTCCGTACCGCTATGGACTATGACAACCGACAACCTATTACCTATGACGACCTGACTATTGAAGAAAAGGTAGTTTACGAACAAGTGAGGGCGATAAACGACTTCTCACATGACACGAGGTTTGCAGCCGGGCAGTTGAGTGCTGAAGTGTACATACAGAATAAAGGAAAGTATGTTGCAAGGCTGTATGATACCTTTGAAATGCCTGACGATGTAGCAAAGGATATGAAGTCGGTAGGTATGAAGATGGAGTATAATAGTATGGTACACCGCACCCCCGTAAGCGCATGGAAAGCAGAACATTTAGTTGAAGACCCTATTTATGCTTCCACAAAGAGATTGATGCAGGCGCAAATAACCAAGGGAGTGTCTGACTACGCAAAGTTTGTGGCAGCAACACCTGAAGCTGTATCTAAAATTGAGCGACAGGGATATACCTTAATGAGTGGAAAAGGATATGGAAAGTTAAACGGAAAGTATGTAAGGAACGACTATGCTGAAGACTTTAAAGGCTTTTTCTTCTCTCACAAGGTTATGGAAGGGCTGTATGACATATTCAAGTGGTACGACCGTTCATCACCAAGGCAGTTCTACAAAAGCTTGTTGACACGTTGGAATCCCGCAGTGCGTGTAGGTAATCAAACAGGAAATGTAATCTTTTCAAGTTGGTTAGGAATTAATCCATTAAGATACGCCAAGGATTATCATTTGTTTGCAGCAAAAGAAACAAAGCGTTATGGTGAGTATTACCGTTATCTTATGGGTAAGGGTTTGTTAAATTCAGACTTTTCAAAACAAGACTTGGTTCAGTCGGTGAAAGACTTAGATGATATTAATAATATTATTTCGCAGTCTAATAATCCATTACAGCTAATCACAAAAGGGAAAGATTGGGTTAATAATTCCTATTCAAGAGTTGACGATCATGCTAAGATAGCAGCCTTTAAGAGTTTAATAGACTTAGGTTTTACGCCCGATCAGGCTGTAAACAGGATAGCCAACGGGTTTCAGAATTTCAAACGAGTTGGTAAGGCGTATGACCTTTACGCTAAAACACCTTTACTTGGCAATGCCTTTGGAAAGTTTCAGGGTGACTTACTTAGAATGCTTCGCACGGGTATAGTATCACGCCCGTTGAACTTTGCAGTCTTTGTCGGTGCATTAGGTGGTATGGCGGCATTGGCAAGTAAATTCAGTGGCGAGAGTGAAGAAGATAAGGAAATAAGGGAAAGCCGTACAGGTTTTGCAAAGATACCATTTACCAACACCCCTCTTGCATTCAGAATAGGCAAGACAGAATTAAATGTAGCAAGGTTTATTTCCCCGTACTACATCTATACAACAGCAGACGAAGACGATATTTACCAATCGCTACTAAGAATATTGCCGTATGGCATTGACCCTATTAATAAAACGTCTAATCCATCAGGCAAGGCAGCCGTATTTATGGCACGCAATACAAAAGACCCGTTGTTAGCACCGATAGTGGACGTACTGGCTAATTCAGACTTTAGGGGAATGCCGATACTTGACCCGTCAGAAACAAAGTGGCAGGATGGGATACTCCCCGAAAAGGATAGAGTTATCAACGCTGCAAGGTTTTTGGCACGTAGTTATATGCCTTATGGAAGTTATGGAGATGATATGATACGGGCGATGTCAGGGGAAGATGATTTCTATGGACGGGAAAAGACAGTTGGGCAGGTTGCACTAAGGTTTTTAGGTTACAACTCGCAGATGTGGGACGACAGTAAGACCAACAGGATAATTACAGGTAGGATAGTAAGCCCCGCCAACCAGTTTGCGTCTAACGGGCAGAAGCTAAAGAACATCAGAAAGCAGTTTGAGGAAGGTGAAATATCTAAAGAAGAGTATGTAAGATTAGGTCAGACATGGATAGTCAAAAACGCTGAACTACTCTCACAGATAGAAAAAGAGATAGGTAAGTATCCCAATAAAATACAGAAGTTACCCGCAGTAGAGATTATCCAAAAGGATATACCCGCTACTGAAATAATGAATAGGCTTAGTGCTTTTGATAAGAAATACAAGGATGCCTACGAAATTACAGATCATCAACAGAAGTGGGATAGAATGGTACAGGTGTACGGTGAACCGCCTAAACTCACCGAACAGGAATTGGTAGAACAACTCAATGCAATGCCTGTAAATGAACTGACCGAAGAAGCTGAAAAGAAAATCATGTGGATTAGATACTTTAGGTCGGGCAGAATGCCTTATGATGAATTTAAGAACAACGTTGACGATATTAAATCTTTAGATGTAATTGAAAAGCGCAAGGCGTTTGGTTTAAAAACAGAGTAGTATATTTATGAACTTTTCGTAACTTAGGTGCATATACCTGACTATATGAAGTTCAAAGTAATCTCGATTGCAGTTTTAATGATCTTACTGGCAGTTATCTACTTCCAGTTTAAGTCCAACA
>JBAXYX010000254.1:0-3305 GCA_041670625.1 Lentimicrobiaceae bacterium
ATGGTTTCCAGTATCCGGTTTGTTCTGCGTTCAGGGTCAACCAATTCTTTCTGACGCTGCTTATCCAACTTATAATACTTTGCATTCCGTTCCGACAAGTCAAGCAACTGTTTCTTATCGCCTCGTTGAGGGACTGTAAAGGTAACACCCGGCATTTCAAAGTCGGGCATTACAGGTACTATAATCTCAGCAGACCCACTGTCAAATTGTGTATGCAGTTCAGCAATCGCAACGGAGAGAAGTTCTTCGGGAGTTTCATCCAGCTTCTTCTTAATTTCCATAATATGCGACTGAATGATAGCCCCATTAACCACTTTAAGGAAGTTAATGAAAGCAAATTGCTCATCCTGTGCTAATGAAAACACATCCACATTATTGATTGACGGGTTAACAACGGTTGATTTGCTCTTGTAATTGGTAAGTATATCAATCTTCTCCTTGATGAATTGTGCTTTTTCAAATTGAAAGTCGGCTGCATATTCCTTCATCAAAACGTTAAGCTGACTCATCACCATTCCGATATTCCCTTTTATGATTTCGCGAATATTGCTTATGGTTTGAAGGTACTCTTCTTCTGTTTGTTTACCCACACAAGGCCCCAGGCAATTGCCAATATGATACTCCAGGCAGACCTTAAATTTGCCTGCTTTTATGTTTTTTTCAGTCAGGTTCAGACTGCATGTTCGACGTGGATATAGTTGTTTGATCAAATCCAGCAGCGTATGCATCATCTTTCCCGAAGCATACGGACCGAAGTACTCACTCCCATCCTTTACAAGAGTTCGGGTGGGGAACACTCTGGCGAAATGTTCCTTTTTAATACAGATCCAGGGATAGGTTTTATCATCCTTCAGCAAGATATTATACCGGGGCTTGTATTCCTTGATCAGGTTATTTTCAAGCAGCAGGGCATCAAACTCAGTCTGCACAACAATCCATCGAATCTCGGCAATACGTGATACCATAACCCTGACCTTACCTGAAAGTGAAAGGTCCTTGTTGAAATAGGATGAAACCCTTTTTTTCAGGTTCTTGGCCTTCCCGACATAAATCAAAGTCCCTTCCTTATCATAATACTGATACACCCCCGGTGATTCCGGCAGGTTCTTCAGTACCAGCTCATGGTTATTGTTGATTATCATAAAACAACCCCATATATTCTATTCACTGTACTCCTTTCAAAAAGCATATCTTATTTCAGGTAATCAAAGAGTACAACTCATTTCATGTGATCAAAGCCCTGTGCCATGATGGGATACATACTTCCACCCCTGCTTACCAGGTATTCCCCTTCGTCTTTTGAAGTCATGTGACCTATCACTGAAATGCCGGGTATTGACCTGATGAGTTCAGCATCCTTTATATTAACGGTAAAAAGCAATTCATAGTCTTCACCACCATTCATAGCAGCGGTAGTAGGGTCTAACTGAAAATCAGCAGCTACCTGAGCCGTTTCCACATCAATGGGAATTTTTTCTTCAAACAGCCGGCAACCGAGGTTTGAATCTTTAGCTATATGTAATATTTCACTGGCCAGTCCATCGCTTATATCAATCATAGAGGTAGGATGAACGCCGATACCTTTAAGTATTTCAATAACATCAACCCGGGGTTCAGGTTTTAGTTGGCGTTCCAGTACATAGTCATTCCCTTCAAGTTCAGGCTGCATTTCAGGATTAGCCTTATACACCTCTTTCTCCCTCTGTAAAATCAGCAAGCCCATATAGGCTCCTCCCAGATCACCACTTACACAAATCAAATCATTTTCCTTAGCTGTATTACGATATACCACTTTGTCAGGATCAGCTTCACCAATCACTGTGATGGAAATAAACAACCCGGCTGCCGAAGCAGTAGTATCCCCACCCACCAGGTCAACCTTGTACTTGTCGCATGCCAGGCGTATTCCTGAATAGAGCTCATCAAGTGCCTCTACTGAAAAGCGGTTAGATACAGAAATACCCACCAACATTTGGGTAGCTTTACCGTTCATGGCAGCGATATCTGAAATATTGACCACGGCAGCTTTATATCCCAGGTGTTTGAGAGGGGTATAGGTCAAATCAAAGTGTATCCCTTCAGTAAGCAGGTCCTTTGATATCAAGGTAACTTTCCCTTGGTGGTCAACTACGGCAGCATCATCACCCACCCCTTTCAGGGTGCTCTTGTTATAAATCGTTAAATGGTCAGTCAGCCGGTCAATCAATCCAAATTCACCCAACTCGGATAATTCAGTCCGTGAGGGTTTTGCATCTTCAAGCATATTTTACGGTGTTAGTGGAAATTATTTGCAAAGATAATTAATAGTAGTGAAGTTGAGGGTGGTTAGCTACAGTAACCGGTTTTCAAACAGCTTCCCTTCACTACTTTCAGATATTACCAACTCAGGTCGATGAATAAGGTGAGGTTCAATAAGCGATGCAAGGCCTGATGTGTAATCTTCAGGTTCCAATAGCACCACCCGAGGACTCATGCCTTCAGAAGCCAAAACTTTTACCGCTTTACGTACTCTGACGGAATGCGCTTCAAAGCTTTGCCAGGTCATTTCATAAAGTTGGTTTTCTTTCTCTTCTTGTTCGGGTAACCGTTGGTAACCCAATTGCGCATTAAAATGGATGGCATTGACATTGCTACGCAGAATATGAGCATACTGCCTGTTCCAATTCAGGTAATGAAAATTCAATTCTATTCCTGCAACTGAAATTAAGTAAGGGACGAAAGTACTGTAGTATTCAGTGCGCCCCAGGAACAGACCTGACTCAGAGGTGCGGTTTACCCAGTCGATATTCTTATCATTCAGTAAACCAATTTTTTCTCCTTTATAGTAAATCAGGTAGTAATTGTTTTGCAGGTTGTTGATAGAATCAAACCATTTCAACTGTTGTTCAGGTGTGATGATTTCACGATACTCCATATTGAGCCTCACAGGATCAGAGTTACGCCATTGCCTGATCAGCTCCAGATCTCTGGCTTTTAGCCTTTCAAGAACTATGCCATACCGATATACTATCATGAACGCAGGATCGTTTTGATGGAATAAGGGGGCTTGTGATTTTGAACATTATAAATACGGCTCAGATACTCACCAAGTACGCCCAACGCAAGCAGGATGATACTTGTTGAGAATAGAACGGCTACAATCATGGCAGTAAATCCCAGGGGAACGTCATGAATGATCTTACGATAAATAAATACCATACCAGTAAAAAAGCTTATCAACGAAAGGATAAACCCTCCGTAAACCATTAATTGCAATGGTATGGAAGTATAGTAAATTACCAGGTTTGAGACCAGTGAAAAGAGTG
>JBAXYX010000255.1:0-3280 GCA_041670625.1 Lentimicrobiaceae bacterium
CCCTCGAATCAAACCTCACCCCAGCCCTCTCCTGAAGGAGAGGGGGTACAAGCGCAAAGTATTCTTACTAAAATTTATTGAACCATCCTGAACGATTGACGAATTAAACCCCAGCCCTCGAATCAAACCTCACCCCAGCCCTCTCCTGAAGGAGAGGGGGTACAAGCGCAAAGTATTTGACTTGTCCTGAAATAAGTTTACATAAAAAGTAAACAAATGTCAGGACAAGTCAATACAAAATATATTGCCACCGCTTTGGATTATTTATGTATTATCACTATATTTGCACTATTATCACACGCAATGATAACAGTGCAAATTTATTGAAAGTAGAAAATGAATGGAAATAAATTATCAATTTTAGGTATTCCTGCAGTAATGATACCGATTCCAAGAAATCAACTGAAGGGCCTTAATGCGGATACGCTTTTGCGATTCTCTTTCTATACCACTATATTCAACAGTCAGAATCTATGTATCATTCAACCAAAAAATAAGGATAAGAATACGCCCTTGAAATATAAGCAGATAACCGGTCAAATTGAAACAGTAGTGAATAAACCTGTGGCGGTTCTGTTGAACTCATTGGCTTATTACGAGAGGGAAAGATTGATACATCAAGGCGTTTACTTCATCGTAGCGGATAAATATGCTTTTCTGCCTTCGTTGATTGTAAATGCTCAAGCTGTGAAAAAGCCTAAGAATCCGACTAAGTTAGTGCCTGCCGCTCAATATATCTTTTTGTACTATCTTTTGATGGAACCCGGTGCTGAACTGACCATCCGGAAATTAGAAAGCGTTATGCCTTACAACTATCTGGCATTATCACGCGCGATTGTCAATCTTGAAGATTGCAAACTTTGCCGGACTAAAAAAGACAGGGTCGGTACCAAACTCATCTATTTTGAAAGTTCCAGGCCAGAACTTTGGATGCAAGCACAAACGTATTTGTCATCCCCCGTCAAAAAGATTGTGTATTCAAATTCCAAACCAGAGGGAGAAATAAGCATAAGTGGAATAAATGCCTTGTCACATTACTCGCACCTGAACCCCGAACAATACGAAACAGTAGCTGTTTGGGATAAACTTTTCAGCAGGCAGAATTTCTCATTTAATGAAATAGAAGGTACTTTCAAGATTGAAATATGGAAATACCCCACAACTATGCCACATCAACAGGGAATTCACGTTGTTGACAAACTTTCGTTATACTTATCAATGAAAGATGAGCCTGATGCCCGAATAGAAAAGGAATTGGAAATAATACTAGAAGAAATGAAATGGTAAAAGGATTAGAAAAATTCAGTTTGAAGAAGCCTATATTACCGAGCAAAGCGTTATCGATTTTCATCGAATACTTTATAATGGAGAACCATTAACTTGGGACAAATTCAACCAAGAGCATGAAAAGTGTTTTCAATTCATAAAAAACGAAGTATTAAACAGCAAGGCTGAACACATTGTTGTTGTAACGCATCACGTACCATCTTTTCAACTTTCATCGCCCGATTTTGCAGGCAGTCAGATAAACGGTGCTTTTATTGTTGAATTGGATTCGTATATCAAATCAAGCCCTATAGCGTATTGGATATACGGGCATTCGCATCGCAATATTGACAAGAAAATTGGAAAAACACAATGCGTTAGCAATCAGTTAGGCTATGTTTTCCATAACGAACATCTCACTTTCGATCCAGAAAAAGTAATCGAGTTTTGAATTTTTCAGGTTAAAACCCTAAATAATTGAAAAGTCTCCCTCCAAATACCATGCACCGCCATACCTCAGGTACTCATAACAGAAGTTCATTTTATCGAATAATTGTACGGATTCATTGAATATTCGTATGAATTTTACCCCATTAAGACTCTTATTTAAAAAAAAGCTCATACTTTTACGCCGATTGAAAACATTCTACATTTATAAAAATGAAAAACTTATTTGTTTTACTGCTTTCTGTTCTATTTATCATGTCAGGAATCTCTAATGTACATGGACAGATGTACATTCTCAATGAAGATTTCTCCACAGCTTCAGGCAATACACCACCTGCAGGCTGGAATAGTTACAGCGCTAACGGACAAACATCAGATGTCTGGCAATTCAATAATCCGGGAGGCAGGGTAATAAATTTTCCAGTACTGCCTCCTTTTGCCATGTTCGACAGTGAATTTACTTCTGTAAATGGCAATCCTGAAGAGGTTGTTTTGGAATCACCTGCATTTGATGCGTCCATCAGCAATTTTATCATCCTCAAATTGGATCAAACCTTTTTTCAGGGAACAGGTGGATCAGGAAGAATAGAAGCATTCGATGGCAGTGAATGGTCGCTCATCACTGAAATATCATCCTCTACCTCGAATCCCTTATCTGATATTATTGACATATCCTCCGTTGTAGGAGGGGTTACAAATGCAAAAGTACGCTTCACCTGGTTTGGTAATGGAAGCGGATACTGGGCATTGGATAATGTAGCCATTTTTGCTCCCCTTCCTATTGACGCAGGACTGCCGGAACTCGACAATCCCACCCTGCCTTTCAATACAGGCGTTAAAGATATTAAAGTAACTTTGGGAAACTATGGTTATCAAACACTGACTACAACACGCATAAAATGGTCAGTTAACGGAGTTCAGCAACCTGACTATATATGGAACGGCAATCTCTCCATTGGCACCCGTCAGGAGAATATTACTATTGGAACCTACAACTTCACCCCTGAACCCGCCGATTTCAAAATCTGGCAGGAGCAACCAAATGGACAGCAGGATTTAAATCCCGATAATGATTCCATCGTAAAAACATTACAAGCAGCACTCTGCGGCGAATATACCATTGGCGGCACAAGTCCCGACTTTGCAACATTCACTCAGGCTGTAAGTGTTCTCAAGACTGTAGGCATCAGTTGTCCTGTAGTATTTAATGTCAGGGATGGTGCTTATTGTGAAAATTTTATGTTGAATGATATATCCGGATCTTCAGAATCAAATACAATAACATTTCAATCTGAAAGTGGCGACAGTACTGCAGCAGTAATCAATTCTCCTTTGGGTGTCAGTATTATTACCTTACGTAATGTCAATAATATTAAATTCAGCAAACTGGGTTTTAACTCAAACCAATGGAATGATATTTTTACTTTAAGCCAACATTGTCATGATATCTCTATTGAACACTGCTTTTTTGCTGAAGCATACTCTAAAGCAGTAAATGTATTTGGCACGTCAACGGATACTATTCGGAGTATCAATGTGATTAATAATAATATCACAACTATCAATA
>JBAXYX010000256.1:0-3275 GCA_041670625.1 Lentimicrobiaceae bacterium
CCTGATTGTTGGAGGAGCAAGTATTGTTTCAGGAATAATTGTTAATAAAATTGCTTCAAACAGAAGGAAAGAACGCCATACTCAAAACAGCACCTTGAGTAATGAAAGCCCGGTATATAGACAAATAAAGAGAAGTTCGCGTATGGTGATTCAATACATTCTGGCAAATTTGATTTCACAGAACTCTGATGTATTGATAAACCTGGCTTCAAAGCTCTTTAACCGAAGAAAAGAGAACTCCTCTGCGCAACCCGTTTCACCGAAGCCTTGCTGCGAAAAGTAAGAAAGAAAGCGAGCACTTGTTTCAATGATGCTTTAATTTTCATACTTTTGCAATCCTTGATTCGGAGAGATGCCAGAGCGGTCGAACGGGGCGGTCTCGAAAACCGTTGTACTCTTACGGGTACCAAGGGTTCGAATCCCTTTCTCTCCGCAGTTCATACGCAAAAAGCGACTTTTACAGTCGCTTTTTGTGTTTTAACCCGGCTTAATAGTCACCTCTCTTCTTTGGCTAGTTTGACATCATGCTCTCTCGAGAGGGAAAAACCTGGTAAAATCAATGATTGCTCCTTCCCCATTTTTCAGTTCAGCCAGTTATTTTAAATCTCCTTATTTAGTTTGTCTTATTATTTTGCACTTCTTTTTTGAGTCTTTGTACATGTCCCCTACCCAGAGCTTTCACTTCACAACCCAATTCAAAGTATTCTCTGATAATATCATCAGTCAGGATACCGAAGCAATCAATAATTGCAAGTGGTTTCCCTGCCCATTTGACAATATCTGATGGTTTCAGGTTCATATAATCCTTGTGTGGAACCGCCAGTACTAAAGCTTCTGCACCTTTCAGAGTCAGTGTAAGATCCTTTTCCACCCTCAGGTCTTTAAGCCCTTCCTGGTTACGGAAGAAACGAGCCCATGACTGTCCGGGTGAAGGATAGGAATCCTGAGATTCAAATTCATACCAATGATCAACATAGGGGTCATGTACCCTGACCTCTGCTCCCATTTCTGTGAGCTTGCGTATCACCATTTCACTCCCGCTGTAACGGGTATCACCAACATCCTGACGATAGCTGGCTCCGCAAATAACCACATCAGCACCGGCAATATACCGGCCCATATTACGAAGAGCATCCCTAACCAGTTCTGCCACGTGAAGAGCACGTGTATCATTGATATCAATAGCTGTCGGGGTAATCTTAAAAAGCTGGTCACCATCTTCAAAGCCCAGAATATGCCTGTAAGCCCAGTAGCCAAGTCCCCCATCTTTCGGTAAACAATAACCGCCTACCCCGGGACCCGGGAAAATCATATTGTTATGTGTGGGCCGCATCTTAATAGCATTCACTACCTTAATCAGGTCCACCCCATTACGCTCAGAAAAGAGGCTCCATTCATTAAGAAATGCCAGGATAGTTGCCCGGTAGGAGTTTTCAATAATTTTAGTAGTTTCTGACTCAATAGGCCTGTCCATAACAGTAAGTGGGAACTTTTCCGTATTCAGCACTTCACGCAAAAATTTCTCTACCCTGGTGCGTGCTTCAAGGTTGCAACCAGAACATACGCGCCAAAAATCACGAATACTGGCTACATAATCCTTGCCCGGCATAACCCGTTCAAAACTGTGAGCCAGCAATGGTTCAGTAGTAATTCCACGGGCCACAAAAGCTTTTTTCATAATAGGCCAGGCTACAAATTCAGTAGTACCCGGAGCTACCGTTGTTTCAATCAGTGTCAGGCATTGTGGTTCAACCTTTTCACCAATGGTACGGATAGTAGCCTCCAGTGCGGCCATATCAGCTTCACCGGTACGCATCTTGCCAAGGTCATTTTTAGCAAAATCGCATTGCACATCCACCACTACGCAGTCGGCCAATGTTAAGCAATCACTATTGAAGGATGCCACCAATGTTTTATCCTCATTTACACATCGGGCAATCAGTTCTTCAACTTCAGGATCCTCTGCTTTAATAGGTGATTCTCCCCGGCTTATCATAGGTATTTTCCAATAACTACGGGTACTCGGCCGCTGACACACAATCACGAATTTTGAACATTTGCCGTTTTTATCTTTAGTACTGGCAACTACGGCTGCCATAACAGCACCTACAAATCCTGCACCCATTACCACAACAATCTCCAACCCTCTTGCCCGGGCCTGTTTTGTCAATTCAGTAAGACGCTGCATTTCAATAATATAATCTCTTTCTTCCGGTAAAGCAAACTTTTCACCAGCCGGATTAACTGACCAACGGGTTTTTGTTGTTTCTGACATAAAATCACAGATAAATAGTTGTTTTTTTTATCAAATAATGTAATCCATTCTCCCTTTGCTGTTGTCTTCCCTCCTAGTCTGTTTCCATCCTTTACAGCATTCCGACAAACGCAAACGTAGTTGACATTCCTATTCTTATAGTTTTGATAGTTTTGAGTTTTACTGGTTAGTTGCTCTAAAACTATCAATGCAAATATATATAAACCGTTTCAACTTTAAGCAATCATCTTGAATTTAATCACCACTATCTGTATACCCTCTGCAAACCGGGTTGGATATGAAGAGGCTTAAGGCACAACATAGTCATTATAAAGAATGCCAGGTCAATAGAGTGCCATTTTATAATTAACAAACTAAGGTACAGTCAAATCCATATACCGGGGAGTATTACAACAGCACTATCTTGAAGATCAGATTTAACCTACCAACGGTATATAAAAAAAGGAGCCGAAGCTCCTTCTTTTAATAATACAACCCCCCGGCCATATTAGTATCATTTATAAGGTGTATATACTATGGCTAGTAATTCACCTGATTTCCCCGGCTTAACAAGGCAATTCTCAACTATTGCATCTTTTTCGGTTAAGTTGGCAATTAATGTTACTACCACATTTCCACAATCACAGCCTGCTAATTCAGTCACTTTTTCATCTGCAATCCAAACAGCCTGATTTAATTGGTTGATCCCTTGAAATTTATAAATATTTTTCCAGTTATAGGCCAGGCTATTAAAGTAATCAACTGCATACTTAGTCTTTTCTTGTGTCGATATGGTTGTATATTTTACATTGATCCCGTTCTCATTAAAATCATAAACATGAGCAACATTCGATTTGTTTTTATCATCTGAGTTTTTACAATAAAAAATTATCCTCCCCTGCATTGATATTTTTTTCCAATATTCTTTTTGATTCTGATTATTATAATTGGAATACTGCATAGTAATTACCGTGCTATCACTACCCAGCATTAATCCGGGTGATTTCATTTTTGTCTGGCC
>JBAXYX010000257.1:0-3263 GCA_041670625.1 Lentimicrobiaceae bacterium
GTTTGCAGTAGGTAAATCAGTCCTCGACTGAAAATGGACAGAGCGACAGCAGGGTTGGAGTTAACCGTTTTCAATGAGTTAGTTACGCTTATACTAAATAGGGAGCAACAAACAGCAGGAGCGGCGTTAATTGTTTGTTTTAGGTAAGTCAGGACTCGACTGAAAATGGGCAAAGCGACAGCAGGATTGGAGCTAACCGTTTTCAATAAGTTAGTTACGCTAAAAGTGAATAGGGAGTAACAAACAACAGGGGCGGAGTTAATTGTATGCTTTAGGTAAGTCAGGACTCGACTGAAAATAGGCGAAGTGACAATAGGAGCGGAGTTAACCGTTTTCAATGAGTTAGTTACGCTTTAACTGAATAGAGAGCAACAAACAACAGGGGCGGCTTTAATTGTTTGCAGTAGGTAAATCAGTCCTCGACTGAAAATGGACAGAGCGACAGCAGGGTTGGAGTTAACCGTTTTCAATGAGTTAGTTACGCTTATACTAAATACGGAGCAACAAACAGCAGGGGCGGCGTTAATTGTTTGCAGTAGGCAAATCAAGCTTGGACTGAAAATGGGCAAAGCGACAGTAGGGTTGGAGTTAACCGTTTTCTATGAGTTAGTCAGGTCTAGACCAGGTGCAAGAGTTGTATAAATCTCAACAAAAAACCAATAATAAATAGCGCTATCAAAGGATGCAACCGGTTCTGTATCTCAGGCGTATATCAGAGCAACAATTTTTTCAAGGTGAACGGCATCCGTATCACTAAAAGACCCGACTTCCTTACTATCCACATCAAGTACAGCAACAATCAAACCTTCTTTATTTTTTACAGGCACCACTATTTCACTTTTTGAACGGGAATCGCAGCCAATGTGTCCGGGAAACTGGTGTACATCAGATACAACAAGGATACGTTGCTGCTGTACCGCTGTCAGACATACTCCGCTATTCTGAAGTACCTGGCAAGCCGGAGGCCCCTGATAAGGGCCTACAATTAAGCGATTACCATCTGTCCGATAAAAGCCGCACCAGAAAAAATAATCCATTTTATTATACAAAACCGAAGCAATGGTAGCCATGGCGGCCTGTTCATCAGGGCTCTTTTGCAACAGGGTAATTATCTGTGCATATAATCGTTGGTAACGGCCTGATTTCTTGTTTTCGTCCATAATAAATATCAGTTTGAAGACCCCAAAAGTAAACAAATACTCAAAATATATTTGGCAACAGACTCATAAGTTTCAGATTTTTAGTATATTCTAACAATGAAATAGGCATCTTCATAAAATGATTGTTATAGTTTTCGTTATGGTCAATTTATCTCTAATTTTGTGGATACCATTAGGTTTTAATCATAAATTTCAATAAATAATCGCATGAATAAAGTTGTAAAAAATGCACATGAAGCCATTACCGGCATAGTTGACGGAATGACATTAATGGTTGGAGGATTCGGTTTAAGCGGGCTTCCCGAGAACTGCATAGCAGCCTTGGTTAAGAGCAGAGTAAAAGGGCTTACCTGCATATCAAACAATGCAGGTGTTGATGATTTCGGCCTTGGATTGCTGTTGCAAAACAGGCAAATAAGGAAGATGATTTCCTCTTATGTAGGTGAAAATGCGGTGTTTGAGAATCAGCTACTCTCAGGTGAACTTGAAGTGGACCTTATTCCACAGGGTACTCTTGCTGAACGTTGTCGTGCAGGTGGTGCCGGCATACCTGCTTTTTTTGTCCCTGCAGGCTTTGGAACAGAAATAGCTGAAGGCAAAGAAATAAGAATTTTTAATGGGAAACCCCACTTGCTTGAATATGCTATGATTGCTGACTTTGCCATTGTAAAAGCTTGGAAGGGTGATTCCTATGGGAACCTGATATACCGCAATACGGCCAATAACTTTAACCATGCGATGGCTACTGCTGGCAAAATCACGATTGCCGAAGTGGAAGAACTTGTTCCGGCCGGTAGTCTTGATCCTAATATGATACATACACCTGGGATATATGTAAATAGAATATTTCAGGGTGTTGACTATGAAAAACGAATTGAACGTCGAACAGAACGTTAATGATAATGCTGAAGAATCGAGGTGGTTATTTTAAAAGCTGACTCTTCAGATTCAATGCAATGAGTATATACTTTAAACAGATCAAAATTTTAATATCATTCAAATGGCATTAACGAAAGAACAAATAGCACAACGCATAGCACAGGAATTGAAAGATGGTTACTATGTAAACCTGGGAATTGGTATTCCGACCCTGGTTGCCAATTTTATACCTGAGGGAGTAGAAGTAGTTTTACAATCAGAAAACGGATTGTTGGGTATTGGCCCATACCCTCATAAGGGCGAAGCTGATCCTGACCTGATTAATGCAGGTAAAGAAACAGTTACGGTTATACCCGGTGGCGCTTTCTTTGATTCATCAACCAGCTTTGCTATGATTCGCGGTGGTCATGTTGACCTTACCGTATTGGGCGCTTTTGAAGTAACCGACTCAGGTGATATTGCAAGCTGGAAAATACCCGGAAAAATGGTGAAAGGTATGGGAGGCGCTATGGACCTGGTAGCTTCAGCTAAAAATATTGTGGTAGCTATGCAGCATACCAGCAAAGATGGACAATCGAAACTCCTGAAAAAATGTACCCTGCCCCTAACCGGTGTTGCTTGTGTGAAAAGGATAGTAACCAACCTTGCCGTGATAGATGTTACACCCGAAGGCTTCAAATTATTGGAACGTGCTCCGGGGGTTACTGTTGAGGAAATTAAAAAAGCAACTGAAGGGCGACTGGTCATTGAAGGTGATATCCCTGAAATGAAATTCTGATTTTCATGTTTCTTGTTCACACTGATAACGGTTTTAAATCATTTTCGGTTCCGAATCATGGATATACCGGGCTTTTTGGACATTTGAATTGACTTTATGTTTGAATTATCCTTTAGTGATCAAGGAATCTGTTACTCATGATCAACGGATTTCGTATCTATGATCAAGTAACCTGTTACTCATGATAAACGGGTTTCGTAATAGTGATTAAGGAACCTGTTACTCATGATCAAAGGATTCCGTATCTATGATCAAGTAACCTGTTACTCATGATCAACGGATTTCGTAATGGTGATTAAGGAACTTATTACGGATGATCAACGGATTTCGTATCTATGATCAAGGAACCTGTTACTGATGATCAACTGATTACGTAATGGTGATCAGGGAACCTGTTACTGATGATCAACGATTTTTGTAATGGTGATTAAGGAACTTGTTACGAA
>JBAXYX010000258.1:0-3260 GCA_041670625.1 Lentimicrobiaceae bacterium
GTATTGGCCCAGTACTTCAACGGGGTATGGGCAATAACGGCATAAATTCTGTAAATTCCAATAAATCCTACATTCATCAGCACACTGGCCAACAATGCCCCGGCAGGTGCCGGCGCTTTATCCTTGGCATCAATACCTGCTGTGTACATGGGTACCAGTCCTAATTTAGCAGTAAAGCCGGAAAAAATAAACAGAAAGGCCAGTTTAAGCCAAAAAGGATTCAATTCACTGCTATATTGAACCAATGACCGGAACGACATGTCCTCTATCCCGGTTTCCTTAAGCGACAAACTCAGAAACAATATTCCGACATAGATAAAAGTAATACTGATAGCACACAGGAATACATATTTCCACACACCTTCAAGGGCACGCAAACTGCGGCGATGATAAATCAAAACGGAAGCACTCAGGGTAGTCAGTTCCACAAAAATCCAGGTAACAGCAATGTGATTTGACAAATAGACCATAGAACATGCTGTAATCAACATAACCATTGCCGCAAAGAAAAGTCCTCTTGATTGTGCCGTGTCATTTCGTGAGGTAATATACTTGTACCCATGATAAAAAGTAGGAATACTGACCATACTAATAGCTGCCAATAATAATATCCCGATGGAGTCGGTAGTGAAATACACCAATTCTGTTTCATTCAGGTGCAGGTATTCAAAAACAGTTAAAGTCGACAGCAGCGCCAAAAACAGCATGATCAGCATGTAATTGACAAAGGTCTTGCGGTTAATAGCCAACCCGATAGTAATCAATAAAGCTCCAGCTAAAAATATGCCTACCATTATCTTCTAATCTTTAAGGTTACTCAACAGGTTCACATCAGGATCCTTCAACACGTCGCCAATCTTGTTAAAGAATACACCCAGGATCAATACACTGGCAAAAATATCAAGCATCACACCCAGGTTAACAAGCATGGGCATTTCATTACCCACGGCCAGTGAAAGCACAAACACCCCGTTTTCAATAACCAGGTAACCCACCACATGGGTAATGATTTTTTTTCTTGAAACAATCAGGTATAACCCTGTAAACAGAGTGGATACTGCTACAATAAAGTATGTTTTATCAAGATTTTTATCATGGATGGAATACGACAAGATGATGGTTGAAACGATGATCAGGGTAACAATGATCAGCGACAAAAAATTGGGCAAATAGGGCTCCGCCACCTTAGTGATCTTATTTCGTTTGATGATATAATCCATAAACCAGGGCACCGCAATCGCTTTGAACACAATAGTTTCGAGCAATATCAGCAGGAGGTTCAGGGTACTTATGTTCGTAAGGGTAAGGAAAGTGGTTCCAAATAGAATAAAGCCCTGTAACACCAAAATAAGCAGATACGTATGCAATCGGTTGGCAATGCTCAGGTAAAGCAATGTCATCGCTAAAGCAATCAATAATATATCTGTCATAAGCAATAAGTTAATTAAATAAATTTCCCAAGAATGAGCAACACACCGAAAAATATTAATAGGGACAATGAAGTCAGAGTAAAAATAAATTCAGGATTATGGTTCATTCTATAACGAGCCATAAATGATTCAATAATGCCCACCGAAACAGCGAATGCAACCTGTATCAACAGGAATAACGAAATTGAAATTCCCAAAGGCAATGCTCCAATAAAGAAGTTCGCAATGATGGCTCCATACATAGCAAATTTCAAATTAGTCGTGTACATAATCACACCAAGGTCAAAACCGCTATGGTCTAATATCATAACTTCATGTACCATGGTAAGTTCCAGATGAGTCTTGGGGTCATCAACAGGCATGCGGCTATTTTCAATCATGGCAATCATCACCCATACAAAGGTTGCCAATCCGCCTAACATATATGAAATATAGGAACCAAAATTCAGTGTTGAAAAGATACTCACGAATGAAGTATGTCCGGTATACAAGGCAAAGGAACCGATAAGGATAAAGAAAGCCGGCTCCACCAGCATGGAAAACAATGCTTCACGGCTCGCACCCATCCCTTCAAAACTACTGCCTGTGTCAAGAGCAGCAATGATTACAAAGAACTTGCCCAAGGCCAGTGCATAGGCAAACATCACAAAATCACCGTTGAATGAAATAACACCCGGCTGATTAGCAAACGGGATCATCAGGATAGCCATCAAAACGGAAGTAAAGTAAATGGTTGGAGCTATCTGGAAGATAAAACCGGTAGTCTTGCTATAAACCGAGCCTTTTTTCCAAAGCCTGATAATATCCTTCATATTCTGAAGCACACCCGGGCCTTTTCGCCCCGAAGCAATACTCTTAGTCCGGGCAACAATCCCTATAAAAAACAGACTCGTTAATATTATAAGTAAAAAGCTTACCATTCTATAACTGGTTTAGGAAATTAAGAATGCCAACAATCTTTTCAATGATTACAGGCAATAATATCGTGAGACCCACAAATACGAATCCATATAAAATATATGCCTGGATATTCCCATTCTGTAAAAACCTGAAACGGCCTAACAATCTCCTGATAGAATACACAGGCTTATCAATCAACCATTTTTCGATCTTATCATAAGGATGTGTCACTTGATTGAGTTTTCGGGGATATAACCCGTCGGCTTCTGTTTTTTCCTTCTTAATCAGCAGAATCGGTTCAGCCAGTTTACGATAAGTACGTATAAATGAGGAAGCTGTATATTGCATTTTCTCTGCCTTACCTGTATAGGCACAGCCCCATGTACTATCATTCACACAACTGCGTTTGGCTGTTACTATATGCCTTATAAAATAGAAGAATGCTGTTAATGCAACAAAGCCCAGGGAATACCAGCCAACGGTAGTCAGGTTTTTAAGCAGGCTTACTATTTGCAGATCAGCCAGAAGGTCACTTCCCGGTTGATACAAATGAATAGCCTTTGATAGTATAGGAGCCAGCAGTACAGGGAATAATCCGATTAAGAGTATGGCCACAGCAATAAGATAGAACGGGACCTTAATAGCCGGACTCTCCACAAATGAAACATCATGTTTTTCCCTCGGGTTTCCCAGGAATACAACACCAAAGGCCTTCGTGAAGCAGATAAGCGCCAGGCCTCCTATCAGAACCAGTCCTAAAATAATAAACAGTATAAACAATATGGACAGGAAGTGATTGGATAATAATCCATTGAACAGTCCACTGTAAATAAAGAACTCTGAAACAAACCCGTTAAAAGGAGGTAGTCCGCAAATAGCCAGAGAGCCTATCAGGAATAAATAACCCGTATGTGGAATTTGCCGTATCAA
>JBAXYX010000259.1:0-3260 GCA_041670625.1 Lentimicrobiaceae bacterium
ATCCTTGCCATAATTAAAGGTTTGTAAATGAATATGATGCTTCCAGCCAGAATTCCGGGCCCGCGATGAGCATAATTGAACAATTTTCGATTTTTGTTCGCTCGAGAGCGAACAGAGAGCGAACAGTCACCGAATACTTAGCGCAAATAATGCATGAACTGCTTAAACCAATCCGTTAAAGAACCCGGCCGGATTAAAAATTCAGAATTATTGCATCTACTAAATTATATATAATATTCATTAGTTTGACGTTTCAATATCAATTTTTATACAATTTAATCAACGATTTTTAAACAAAGAAACCGGCAGGCTGACCGGGTCAATCTTCAGGGATAACAGATTCCTGAAATGAATGAGTTTTTTTACCCAACTGCTTGTAATTTAGAAAAATATTGCGTTACTTTGCACCCCTGTTTAACAAAAAACTTTAACCTAATTAATCTTTAGATTTTATGCCAACAAAAATGAGATTACAACGCTATGGCAAAAAGGGTAAACCTTTCTACCACATTGTAATTGCGGATGGTCGTGCACCCCGTGATGGAAGATTCATTGAAAAAATCGGTACTTACAACCCTGTTGCTAAGCCCGCTGTTATTGATTTGGATTTTCAAAAAGCATATGATTGGTACTGCAAAGGTGCAGATCCAACCCCTACTGTTAAAAATATTCTTTCGGACGAAGGTATTCTTTTCTATGACCACCTCATGAGAGGCGTTGGTAAGAAAGCTTTTTCAAAAGAAGTAGCTGAAGTGAAATTCAATGAATGGAAAGAAGCCAAACAGGCTAAGATTTTAAGCGCTATCAAATCTGTTCAGCTTTCTGAAAGGGAAGAACTGAAAAAACTTCATGATGCTGAAGTGAAAGTTAATGAAGCCCGTGCTGCTGAACTTGAAAAGAAACATCAGCAAGAATTGGATGCTGCTAAGGAAAAAGCTGCTGAAGCTGCTGAACCCGCTGTTGAAGAGGCTCCCGTTGCTAAGGATGAAGCTCCTGAAGCTCCTGAAGAGAAACCGGCTGAATAATTTATCTTTATGGAAGGCTACTTTTTTCTTGGCAGAATATTAAAACCTCATGCCGCTAAAGGAGCCTTAATGATCAACTTTGAAGTTGATTCACCCGAAGATTATCAAAATATGGAATCAGTTTTCGTTCTTATGAACGGACAACTGATTCCTTTTTTAATTGAACATATTGAAATACGACATAATAACAGGGCCGTGATTTCGATCCCTGATGTCGATAGCATAGAACAGGCCTCTGTTCTGTCAGGTTGTGAGCTTTATCTGCCTGAATCCATGCTAAAACCGCTCACCGGCAACCGGTTTTATTTTCATGAGGTGCCGGGTTTTGAAGTTCACGATACCGTGCACGGGGTAATTGGCCGGGTTATTGAAGTGCTCGAGTATCCCCAACAGGCGTTGTTGAGCATCTCCTTTAAGGGAAAAGAAATTCTTGTTCCGATTACCGATGAAATCATTACCGGAATTGACAGGGAGAAAAAAATTATTTATACAGATGTCCCCGAAGGATTGATTGAACTATACCTCGGATAATCTTGCTGATTGATTGATTTTATGCCTTTCAGATTTAAACAATTTTCTGTTGACGATGCTGACTGTGCCATGAAGGTGGGCACTGATTCAGTGATGCTGGGTGCATGGGCAAATTTCAACAATTGTAATGCTGTTTTGGATATAGGAACCGGTTGCGGCATCCTCGCGCTGATGGCAGCTCAGGAATGCTCCGCCCAAATTACGGCTTTGGATATTGACGCTGAAGCCTGTGCCCGCGCTTCAGATAATTTCAGGCTCAGTCCATGGTCAAACCGGTTAACCTGCTTACATTCCGGGTTGATGGACTATGCCGGACTGTTGCATCAGCAATACGGGATAAAAACAGAATCACGTAATATTACCGGGCCGGAACCGGTTGAGGTGAACGCGGGAAACAATTTTTGTAAATCAACCCCGCGTGATCATTCAGCTTTTGACCATATCATTACCAATCCCCCCTACTTCACTGATTCATTAAAATCGCCCGAAGCAGCTAAGAACATCGCCCGGCATAATGACGTGCTTCCTTTGGAGCAGTTGGTCAAAGCGGCTCAAAAGCTGTTGAAGGAATCGGGTAAATTATCCCTGATACTTCCCTTTATGGCGAAAGATGAAATCAGGATGTTGTGTTCTGATAACTATCTGTTTTTATCGCGTCAGCTCCTGATTGTTCCCAAAACAGGCAAGCCGGCTAACCGGATATTGATGGAATTTGTAAAAAGTCCCTTTTTTAACCCTGAAACACGGGAGCTGACTATCAGGAATATGAACGGTAATTATACTGCTGAATATATAGCGTTGACGCAAAAGTTCTATCTGAATTTTTAGCGCTTTTTGCCATTCCGAAACTCCAAGGGAGTGAAATTTCCTTGATCAGGCAAATTGAAATTCATAACTCCTATACCCCATAAGGGTAAAATCAATGGTGAAAAGAGAATTGAAATTCGTACTTCCTTAACCCCAAGGGAGTGAATTTTCCTTGATCAGGCAAATTGAAATTCATAACTCCTATACCCCATAAGGGTAAAATCACGGGTGAAAAGAGAATTGATATTCGCACTCCCGAAACACCAAGGGAGTGAATTTACTATTAGCTGAAAATTTAAACTTTACATTTCCGAAATTCAAAGGGAATGAATTTATCGTAATCAATTAAATTGAAATTCATAATTCCTAAACCCCATAAGGGTAAAATCACGGATGAAAAGAAAATTGAAATACGTACTTCCGAAACCCAGGGAGGGTGAAATCAGGATCGGGAACGTGAAATATACCGCTGTTTAACGAACAGGTTTCTTTGCCTTGGACTGTTCGCTGATTTTTTCGTTGAAAACGTAGAACAGCCTGAAGGTAAACATGCCATTGTACTGATCACGTATGTTGGGGCGCCCGGTTTTGGAATCAATAACCTCACGGGTAGCTATAGGGCTTAAGGAATAAGCATAACGTACATTGAAACGCAGTCGGTCAATGATCCTCATCTTGATGTCGACTAACAGGTCAATATCATTTGACTTGTATATGCCACTGTTCAGGGTGGTTGTATTTACAGGATAACCGTTTTTAGCTTCCGATATTTTTACCAATCTGCCCCATGAACCTCCTAACCCGAAGCTGATGAAATCTTTGTCGGTGTATTGCACTATCACGGGCACTTCCAGGTAATTGAGCTTTAAATCATAAGAGCCATCCAGTGAATCATTG
>JBAXYX010000260.1:0-3257 GCA_041670625.1 Lentimicrobiaceae bacterium
AAAAACAAGGTGGTTAAAATAACCACCTTGTTTAATTTATTTTTGCTAAATGAGATTACTGCTGATCAGAATCCCACCATACCGGAATAGTCCAAACATCATCATAGTTGTTCCAGCACTTCTTTGCATCAGACATATTTGCTCCCGGAACCTCATTACCAATAGCTGTCAAATTAGCTGTGTTATAATTAAGTTCATGAGAACACTGACGCCAACGACGGAATGTACTGCCCGCCGGAATTGCAAGAAGTGCGGGTGCAGACATTGCATGATAAGCAGGTATACCCCATCCCAGGAATAATGTCGGATCATAATCATAACGGCGCATATCATTCCAAATCTCAACTGAGAATTGAAGTGCAATACGCTTCTGAGTAAGAATCTTCCCAAGCGTAATATCGGAAGCAGAACCAATACCGTTTGCAAGGAAATTATCCATATCGGCTTGAGTCATAGGCGTAAATGAAGGACATGTTCCAAGGTTTGCATCACCGGCAACCCAAGCGCTCAGTGAAACATTCATTTGCTCCATGCTTGCCTTGATACCAGCCTTATAAGCTGCAAAGGCACCTGATTTATCAGTTTGGTTGAACAATACTTCAGCCTTGATAAAGCAAGCCTCAGCGTATGTTCCAAGGTATGTAGGAGATGAAACTCTAGAATAGAAAGAACCGGACTCTCTTGATGCGTCATTTCCTTTCAATGCCCTGTAGAACAAATCAGGATCCGCAGCATATCCTTTTGAAGTACTTGTACATTCAACATATACAGTATCACCCAAACGGGCTGCTGATGTAGAATTAATATTCCATTTACCATCCGTAAATTGCGCTCTAAGCGGACCACCGGAAAAGTTTGGTGAATTTGAAGTAGTTATATCGACACCAAGAGAACGTCTCCAAATACCACTCCACTTAATACCTGCAGGACTATTAGCAGATTGTGAAGATACTGTCCATGGGATAATTTTATCAGCACGCGGATCTTCAACTCCATAACCTGCAAAATTTGTAAGGTTGTTATAAAGCATCTGGGTAACCATGTAACCGCTGTTCATGCCACATACGGAATAAAGAGGAGAATAATCAACCGGTTCATCCCATCCAAGTACGTCGTGTGTTGTACTATTGTTATCAGTATGATAAATTATAGTATTATCGGCATTACTTTGAGGTCCCTTTGAAAGTGCATCAAGAATAGCCGTAGCATCATACTTGCCGTCAAGGTAACTTCCTGCAGCTTTCTTGCTAAGTTTCAAGCAATAACGGGCTTTAAGAAGGTAAGCAAATTTCAACCACTTGCTTGCATCTCCGCTATTCCAATAATCACCAACTGAAAGTGCCGGAAGACTTGCCTCCTGCGTTTTACCAAGAAGTTCAATACCCTCATCAAGCTCTTTTAAGCAGCCAATATAAATGGTTTTGCCGGTATCGTACTTTGGAACTGCACTTTCTCCGCAAGCCTCCGTATAAGGCATCTCACCATAAAGGTCTGTCATAAGCATAAATCCGTAAGCGCGGATTACTTTTGCTACTCCCGCATAAGACCATGCGCCGGCAGCCATAGCTTTATTGTACATATCATCAATATTACTGCATGCACCAACAAACCACCACTGATACGGGGTAGTATTTATGCTATTTGAAGGAAGCCAAATTGACATATTATAGTATGTGCCGCCACCGGAATTTCTTGTCCAATCGCCCATAGACATACTTGTACGCCAAGCGGCAAATTGGTTTGCGTCGTTGGCATAGAATTCAATGTGCGCCAAACGGCTCTGGTAAGTAGCACTCTCTGAAGATGGATTCTCCGGATCTGTGTTTATATCAAGCCAGCTCTTGCAAGATACCAGTGAAAGAGATATCAGGCAAATTCCGCACAACATTATAGATTTTATATATTTCATATCGTTTCTTTTTTAAAATAAAACACTTTAGAAAGTCAAGTTAATACCGAATGTCATACCAGAAGTGGCAGGAACACCGCAGTAGTCAAATCCAACTGATGAAGAACCACCGACACCGGCACCGGAAGCAGCAAGCTCTGGATCACCGTTATAATTGGTGAACAGAAGAATATTGTTAGCAGAAGCTGTAACGGAAGCGCGTTTTAAGAATTTAATCTTATCAAGTATTCTCTTTGGAAGATCATAAGTAACTGAAAGAGAACGAAGTCTCAGCAAATTAACTTTAGTGATATAATTGGCGGTTTCATAAGGATAATAAGAAGCATAATAGCTCTTAATAATATTATAGCCGCTCATTGTAACACCATTGAATACATAAGTATCGTTTGCATCCCAAGAATTGCTTACCGTATTTCCGTCACTGTCAACACCCTTAACAGTAAGGGTCTTATTGCGGACATCACCGGAGAACTTACTTGTACCTGCCCCGTCCATAGCATACTGAGTACCGTTAACAACATCGCCGCCTACGCTAAATTCCCATAACATGTTAAATGATAGGTCTTTCCATGTTAATGTGTTGTTTAAACCGCCTGAAAACTTAGGCTCACGGTTACCAACTTCTTGTAGAGTAGTAGTATACGTAGGCATTCCGTTTTTATCAAGAATGACATTACCCTTTTTATCTCTTGTCCACTTTGTACCTGCTATTGCCATAAACTTGCCATTGTTAAATGAGGCAGCCTGAGCTCCTGCATACTGAACATCAGTTACGTACATTACATTCAGTCCATTAGGAAGATTCTTAAGAGTACCGCGGTTGCCTGCAATATTCAATGCAACATCCCATCTGAAATCTTTCTTCTCAATCGGAGTGCCCGAAATGCTCAACTCCATACCTTTGTTGTAAACATTACCTGCGTTGATTGAGCAGAAAATGTAACCCGTAGACTGAGGACCGCGAGGGCTCAAAATCTGGTTGTATGAATCGTTTGTATAGTATGCATAGTCAAAATGCAAGCGATTATTAAAGAAACCCAATTCAAGGCCTAACTCAGTAGATTTTGTCATCTCAGGCTTCAGATAAGGATTGCCACGGCTCCAAGTATTACCTACGCCGACAAGGCCATTCAAATAAGTACCTACAGGCCAAAGAGATGTGTTTGTCTCATATGCTCCAGTATCTTTACCTACTTTAGCCCATGATGCACGGATCTTACCAAAAGTAAGAATATCACTTGATAGCCATCCCTGTTTTTGAAGAAGTTCTGTGAATACAAATGAAGCACTTGCTGATGGATAGAAATATGAGCGGTTGGCAACCGGAAGTGTAGAAGTCCAGTCATTA
>JBAXYX010000261.1:0-3236 GCA_041670625.1 Lentimicrobiaceae bacterium
AAAGAAAAAGAAATTTTGATTTCATCGTTTTGCTTTTTGATGGATGAGAATTTCTTTATATAGCAACTAACGTCTTTATCCCCACCAATTCCGTAGACATAGCCACTAACTGCAATTACTAATAAATAATATTACTTTGTAATTTATTAGCTATCGTTGAATGACCTTTTTATTTCATTGTTATTGGTTTTATCAAATAGGGTTTTCAAATGTAAGGAACATAACACAAACAAACAAATTATTTATTAAATATTTAGCTTATCTAAAGGACTATTTATCTGGTCAAAGCCTTTTGTGGTAATCTGAGTGTAAATTTCGGCGGTCTTGTAGATTTCATTTCCCGGCAAGCGCCGAATATAGCGTAAATTAGTTCCGCTTTCGAGTATGTGCGTTGCATAACGATACCGCAATGCATGAACGGTAATATACTTGGTGATTCTGGTATCGGGAACTGCCATTTTCAGGATATTTTAAATACTTTTTGCGGAATACTGATCACCGCTTTGCCCTTCTCAAAGCCATTGCTTAGGTTTGTATTCGTTAAAATATTTGCGTAAACATGGAGCTTTTTGGCCGATCATAGCGTATTTCGGTCTTGCCTTCCTTTACTTTGTTCAACCCTGATCGGCATAAGCTTTGAGTCTGTATCCTTTATGGTTAGATTTAGAGATTCACTTATACGCAACCTGTCCGAATAAACAGTCATAATTATGGCCTTATGTTTAACTCCATCAACCGGAACAGAAGCAGGAAGGAAAAATGATATGCATTTAAAGAGTACTAAATTAGTATGCTTGTTCCATTTATCAGACTATAAATATATAAAGTTTATTGACCAAAGTTACTTGAAATCAATACTTTTTGAAGATTATTTATTATGAACTTAGCATTCAGCAGTCAGTACTCAGCGGTCAGCAGTCAGCAGTCAGCGGTCAGCAGTCAGCAGTCAGCAATTAGGGTTCGCGTTCAGTGTTCAGAACCAAGAACCAAGAACCAAGAACCAAGAACCAAGAACCAAGAACCAAGAACCAAGAATTCCCCACTCACTACCCTCTGGCTGTTCGATACGGTAAATATCTTCCCCTCTTGCGATGGTCCTTATTTTCTGTTTTAAGTGTAATAATATACATCAAATATCGTGCCAATTCGTACTCAATTAGGATCTAATACGAGCTTCAGACGCATTTATGCGTATATAGTCCGTGTTAAGTCCGTATTTAATCCGTGTTAACTAGAAATGTGAATGACTGAAATGCCCCTTGGGAGGTGTATTGCGGTTTTGATTACGGTAATGAATCATATACTAGCGATGGAGCTGTAGTAGCTGAGCGTGATAGTGAAGGTTATAAACCAGAAACGCAAAGCCTTTTAATTGCTAAAATTGAGGGTTTACTTGTCGGAGGTAGAGGGGGTACCAAATCAGAACCTTGGTTAACTGTTAATCTTAACAGAGGTATACCACAGATGATGTTATTAATAACCTACAGTTTAAAAGACTTGATTATAAAGTAAAAGACTTGGAAGCATTAAACTGGTCAATTGTTTTTGAGTGAATAACAGCCCGGCTAACCGGGCTGCTTTGTGCTATGTCTGGATTTAATTTGTTCTAACTTATGATACGGTTTGCTCCGGGGTTTACTTGGTTTAACTTGGCTTTGTTTGACTTGGCTTGGGCCAGTATGAGCCGGGTTGACATTTTTGGCTAAAACAGATTGGAACCGGTGCGGAGTGCTTTCTTTTTGTAGCTTTGCACTTTCGTTTATATTCATCTGAGTTTTTCGTTTTTAAAAGATATATCATGGAATTAAAAACTTCGAAGTTCGCCGGTGTCTCTAAGGTAACAACGCATGTTTTGCAGGAGATGAAAAATAAGAATGAGAAGATCGCTATGCTTACAGCTTACGATTTCTCTATGGGACGGTTGCTTGACCAGGCCGGTATTGATGTGATTCTGGTTGGTGACTCGGCTTCCAACGTTATGGCCGGCCATTCTTCTACCCTGCCTATCACGCTCAATGAAATGATCTACCATGGTGTTTCAGTGGTTCGCTCGGTAAAAAGAGCTTTGGTAGTGGTTGATATGCCTTTCGGTACTTACCAGGGCAACTCGAAGGAAGCGCTTAGTTCTTCTATCCGGATTATGAAAGAAACCGGTGCCGATGCTGTGAAGATTGAAGGCGGTCGCGAAATTCTGGAATCAGTTACCCGTATTCTGTCGGCAGGTATCCCCGTGATGGGACATCTGGGCCTCACCCCTCAGTCTATTCACAAGTTCGGTACCTATGTTGTCAGGGCAACTGAAGAGCCGGAAGCTAATAAGCTGATTGATGATGCTCATTTACTGGAGGAAGCAGGCTGCTTCAGCATTGTGCTTGAAAAAATTCCTGCAAAGCTTGGCGAACGCGTGGCAAAGGAGTTGAAAATACCGATTATCGGAATCGGCGCCGGACCCGGTGTTGACGGACAAGTGCTGGTACTGCATGATATGCTGGGCATTACTCAGGAGTTTTCACCACGTTTCCTTAGACGCTACAACGACCTGAGCACCCAAATTCAGGATTCCGTGAAGTCGTACATTAATGATGTCAAACTGCTCGACTTCCCCAATGAAAAGGAACAATATTGAGATAATACCCGGCAGATATTTGTGCTTCTGAAAACAGGAATAAAAAACATTACTAAACCCACACTTGCATGGAGCAATCCAGAATACTGTACGAAGATAATCACTTGTTAATTGTTAATAAAAAGGCCGGGGAGATTGTGCAGGGCGATAAAACCGGCGATGTGCCTCTGCTTGATATTCTTAAACAATATATCAAGGAGAAATACCACAAACCCGGCGATGTTTTCCTTGGACTGGTGCACAGGATTGACCGGCCGGTAAGCGGTGTAGTGATTTTTGCGCGTACTTCAAAGGCACTCACCCGTATGACCAATATGGTGAAGGATAGAGCGTTTCAAAAGACTTACTTCGCCATAGTAGAGCAGAAACCTGAGGATACTGAAAAGTATTTATCAGATTACCTGGTTAAGAATGAAGCCACCAATAAGTCCTATATCGTTCCCGAGGGAACGCCGGGCAGTAAGAAGGCTGAACTTACGTATAAGTACCTGGCATCGGGCAAAACGCTTCACTTACTGGAAGTTGACCTTCACACCGGTCGTCACCACCAAATCAGGGTGCAGTTAGCACACGACGGACTCATTATACGAGGCGATTTAAAGTACGGGGC
>JBAXYX010000262.1:0-3221 GCA_041670625.1 Lentimicrobiaceae bacterium
CAAAATGTATTAAATAAACAACACTCATAGAATTTATCATACCGCAATCACTTGATTTAAGTGTTTGAGTATTCCACAATATGGTTCGAGTTACATACTATCGAGGTCACTTTAAAGCATATACTGAAGTGCTTTGAAAGAGTTTCAAAAGTGCTTCATAATGTATCACGAAAGAGAGTTTCTGTGGAAGATGCTCTCTTTTCTGTTCTTATTCCTTAGCTTTGCGGTTATTCTTTAAACAATGCTTAAACGATAAGCCGGTTATAATGGTAAATATTTACATCGGAATAGCAGTTTTTATGGTTTGTGTTTTGCTATCCTTTGCCGGTTACCGGTTGCTTGTGAAGGAGAAATATCCTTCAGCTTTGGTGATGATACTTATCATTGCATTGGCCCTCCGACTGTTTGTTGCTACTGACGGGTACTTGCACACCTGGGATGAGAGATTTCATGCACTGGTTGCTAAAAACCTGGTTTCGCATCCTCTCAGGCCAACTTTATATGACAATCCGGTACTGCCTTATGATGTTGATAATTGGATAGCCAATCATGTATGGCTTGACAAAGGACCTGTTCCTTTATGGGGAATGGCACTGTCCATTTATTTCGTTGGGAATACTGACTTTGCCGTACGGATACCTGCTCTTATCCTTTCATTGCTGTCAGTCTATTTGACTTTTCTGATTGGAAGGTTGTTGTTTGACCATCGCATCGGACTGCTTGCTGCATTTTTCCATGCGATAAACGGGTTAATCATTGAATTAGCCGGAGGCAGGGTGTCGTCGGATCATGTGGAAACCTTCTTTATTTTCTTTGTTGAGCTGGCTGTATTTCTGTCCATTATTACGATTATAAGAAAAAAGGACTTTCTGTTTCCTCTATTCATTGGTGTTGTTACAGGGATGGCTTTTTTATGTAAGTGGACACCTGCATTGGTGGTATTTCCGGTTTGGATAGCAGGTGAACTCATAGCCAATCATAAACCCAAAGCCCGTATTATTTGGAATCTTCTCATTGCAGTGTTTTCTTTTGCTGTGGTTGCATTACCCTGGCTGATCTATATTAACCATGAGTTCCCCGGGGAGTCGGACTATGTTTTTAAGAAGTTTTTATTTGCATACAGTGATTCTCTTGAACAACATCATGGCCCGGTTTACTATTATTTTAATAATTGTAGAATGGTGTTTGGCGAACTGATTTGGTTGCCTCTGTTTTTATCTCTTTACAGGGTAATCCGTCATAGAACAGACTGGAAGATGGTTGTTTTAACTCTTTGGTGGTTGATTCCTTTTATTGTATTTTCTTTTGCAGAAACTAAACGACATACCTATCTTTTGCTCAGTGCACCTGCCGTGTTTTTGGTACTTGCATATTATTTGTTTTTTATTTGGAAGGAATATAAAGGAAAACAATGGATAAAGATGGTTGTTTGTCTTGCATTGATTGTGTTCCCTTTAGGATATTGTATAGAGCGTGTTAAACCTTTTACTTCATGGGATCGTAATCCTGTATGGGCGACTGAGCTCAAACAAATGAATGGTAAATATGACAAAAAGACTGTGTTCATGAATGAGGAACATGCGGTTGAAGGGATGTTCTACACTGATTATATATTCTATACCGGCACACCGGATGAAGAGACGCTTGAATTGTTAAAAGAACAAGGATACCGCGTGATTATCCGGCCTAATTAAAATCAGAATACGGCTGTTATGTTGAAATCGTTAAGCTTTATTACCTTTTTATGGGTGCTGTCGTGGTCAGCGACAGCTCAAAAGGATACGCTGATACGTGATGCTATTGAAGTGCCCGGAGGAGACTGGAAGCTGGTATTTAGTGAAGAGTTCAGCGACACTGCCTTAAATCACCGGGAGTGGTTAACCTATTTCCCCTACACGGATGATGGTAGTGACCAATGTGCTTTTTGCCGGACACATGGGAATGAGAATCAGGTGTTCCTTGACCGGAATGTGGTGCTTAGTGACGGGATGCTCCATATTGTGGCCAAGCGGGAACAGGCCACATGGTTTGATCAACACAGGAACTATACATCGGGGATGATACATTCAAGGCAGGCTTTTGGACATGGCCGGTATGAAGTTCGCGCAAAGTTACCTCCAGGTAAAGGATTCTGGCCGGGGATCTGGACATTTGGTCAACTGTCGGCTGAGATTGATATTATGGAAGCAGGTATGCAGCATCCCAAGCGATTTCACACTTCAGTGCATAATTGGGTACTGGGTAAGATGGTGCATAAAAGGATTCAAACGGGAACTGATTTGTCGGATGATTTCCATGTATATGCTATGGAGTGGGAACCTGATTTTATAAGATTTTTTATTGATGATAAGGAAGTATGGAACCTGTGCCGGTTTACCACCCTTAGAGGTCGCAACATCAGGAGATCAAATATCCGACCCGGCAGGTATAGGATACAGCCTGTTTTCCCTGCTTTGAATGAGAAGCTCTTCTTCATTATAGGGATGGGAATAGGTAATGAAACCACTCCCTTTACGGGCACTCCGGATGAAGATACCGTTTTCCCCAACCAATTCATGGTAGACTATATCAGGATTTATCAACGGAACATGAAACCCACTTTAATGGAGATACGGTTGTAGTTAGTGTGGATGGTTGATTCTGTATTTGTGGTATAATACCAGTTCTGATAGGTTTGTTTATAGGAGAGTTGCTGGTAATGATAACCCAGGCTTAACATAAGTGCATTCGTATACCCCATCGGGATCCTGATCCCTGCCTCGGGGCTCACCAACACACCTCCGATGTAATCAGTGATTACGTTATAATAGTCTGATGACTTTGAAGGTTTCTCAGCAGGGATACTATAGCCCAGTTTAAGAGAACAGAACGGCTTGACCCTGTCGGATGATCGCATGTATTTTACTTCGGCAAAGAACGGAATCACACCCCATTCGTAGTATTCATAACCTACACCTATTCCTGTAAAGAGATTCGGGTTGATTTGCCACCCGTTTACCATGGTAAGTGAGGGCAAGGGTATAAACCCGTCCTGTCCCTGACCGAAAAGCAGAGCCACTGATGTAATATTATAATAACCGGTTTGCCTGGTTTCGACTCCGGTCGACTTGTTGTTATCAGCTAGAGCCTGATGCATTGGCCGGGAAGGTTGAAAGGCCTCAGGATTGCCGGGTTGATTGGATGGTGGTTGAATGGCCCGGGACTTGAGGGAGATGCTGTCG
>JBAXYX010000263.1:0-3177 GCA_041670625.1 Lentimicrobiaceae bacterium
AACCTTTGCACTTCCTTTATATTTTAATGCTGACGGAGCTGAAGCAGGTGAAGTATATACTGCTGATGTAGTATTTACAAGCACCCCTAATGTTGGCACTATTACGATCCCTGTTACAATGACCATTGCAGGTAATGCGATAAGCATGCCTGATGATCTTACTGCTATCCTTGCTGATCCTATTGCAGGCTCAGTTAATTTAAGCTGGACTTTTGAACCTGCCGATGGCTTCGTTAATTTCGTTGTAAAACGTGATAACGTAGCAGTTGGTACTACTACAGGAAATACTTTCACCAATATACTGCCAGGTTTCGGTACCTATAATTATACCGTACAGGCTGTTTATGATGAAGGCGCTTCTATACCTGCAGGCCCCGTAGAAGTGGAATGGCCAAACCCAACCCTTTTATTGAATCCTACAGCATTATCTAATGCTCAATATCCTGTTACCAGTGAACCGGTAACTTTCCGTGTTGCGAACACAGGTGAAGGTACCATGGCATTTGCATTCCCTGAATTTACCTCTGACAGAGGTATGGGCGGACCGGATGCATTTGGTTATGTATGGACCGACAGTGATCAGGAAGGTGGAGCACAATACGCATGGAACGACATTGCAGCAACCGGAACAGCAATTCCTGTTATGGGTGATGATGCAGTTGTTGGACCTTTCCCTATTGGATTCTCTTTCCCGTTCTATGGAAACAATTTTACTGATGTTAGTGTCAGCTCCAATGGTTATCTGATCTTTGGCAGCCAGACCAGCGCATACGCTAATAAAGCCATACCCACTGCAGCAACTCCTAATAACATCATAGCATGGTGCTGGGATGACCTTACCGGAGCCAATGGCAGCGTTTATTACCAGAACATGGGCGATCATTGGGTAATTCAGTTTACCAATTATCATTCATTATCAGGTTCAGCAACTATCACAGCCCAGGTACATCTTTATCTTTCGGGACATATCAAGATGTATTACAAAACTTTGGCTGATGGATTTAGTTCATCATCTGCTACTGTAGGTATTGAAAACAATGACGGCACCATTGGTACCCAAATGAGTTTCAATACCGCTTATCTTCACAATAACATGGCCATTAACATTGACTTCCCGATCCCGTCATTCATTACCGCGGTTCATCCCGCACAGGGCACGGTTCCCGCAGGTCAATTTGTTGATGTAACCGCTACTTTTACTGCTGATAACCTGTATTACCCAGTTGGAACTTATACCTCAGAATTAGAAATGACTACTAATGATCAGGCTCATTCAACCGTAATTATACCGGCTACCATGTCGGTTTATGAATCTGCACAATTAGCCGGTATCGTAACGGATATCACCTCAGGTGCACCTCTCAATGGTGTTACTGTAACAGCCAATACTGAAGCTGCACGTACTAACGGACTAAGTTTCCAGACCATGACTAATGATAATGGGGAATATTCCATTGTAGTTGATCCGGCTACTTATACGGTAACTTTCGATAAAATCGGTTACGGTTCCTATACAGCAGAAAACATAGTGGCTCCTGAACAAGTAGTTACCACTGTTAATGCTCAACTCAGAGAAGGCGCTTATCCTCCTTCATTCGTTTATGCCGAGGTTAATGCCACCGATACAGAAGCTCTGGTTACCTGGGGCGACGGAAGCGGACCTTACGAAATCGTTTATGATGACGGTACAGCTGAAAACTATGCAGCATGGGCATTACCCGGCGGCATGAATGCTGTTAAATTCACTCCTGCCAACTATCCTGTAAATGTAACAGGTGGTAGGATTTATGTAGGCGACGGATCATTCCCGAACAACAATACCGGCTTCCTGGGTACCACCTTTGGAGCTATGGTAATAGATGATAACGGCACCAACGGTTTACCGGGTACTGTTCTTGATTCAATTTCTGTAACCGTTAATAACTATGGTTGGTTAACATTTACCGGCTTAGATGCTGACGTTGCTGATGGTAGTTTCTACCTCGCAATGGTTCAGGCAACTCAGTCACCTAACACCGCACCAATAGGTATTGATCAACAAACTCCTACTGTTTACCGCAGTTACTCACGTAATGTAACCGGTGGTGGAGCATGGGGATTAGCTCCTTACCAGGACTTCATGATGAGGGCAATCGTTTTCGGTTCTCCTGCTATTGATGGCGAAATGATGGCTGACAACAGCGCTGAATTCCGTATTCCTGCTAAACAAAGAGGATTAATCTCATTAACCGCTCCTTTATCGGCAGCAGGTGGTGTAGAACAATCCGGTATCTTTAAAGCTGCTCTTGATATGACCGACAATACCCGTGCCGTAACCGGTTACAGAGTAGTAAGGTATAGCAACTTCAATCCTGCAAATGAACCTTCAACAGGTACATTAACAGAATTGACCGCCAACGTAACCGGCAATACATATACGGATACCCCATGGGCAAATTTACCCGCCGGCTGGTATGCTTATGGTGTTGCAGCAAAATACGCTGACAATTTTGTATCTGATATCGCTATCTCTAATGTAGTAGGTCATAAGATTGACGCTAAAATTACCGTCAATGTTTCTCTTACAACAGCTACAAGTCCTGCCGGTGCAGTGGTTACTTTAACCGGTTCAGACTATCCTGAAGCTACTTACACAGAAACAGTACCTGAAAGTGGTCAGATTATTTTCCCGGAAGTATGGTTTGGACATTATACACTTGCAGTCGCAAAAATCGGCTACGATAATTATACCCAAAGCCTGAATATTGCCGGTGATCGTACCATTGATGTTGTTTTAGCTGAAAGGAAATATACTCCTCGTAACCTGTATGTAGATCCTCTTACCCTTGTAGCAACATGGGATGAGCCTCTTGCAGTTGCTGTTATGGAAGATTTCGAAGGCACTGTATTCCCACCGGAAGGCTGGTCAAAATACACCCAAAATACCAATGGATGGTTTGCTAGCGCTAATGGCGGAAGTGCAAACTTTGAGATTCCTTCACACACTCAATATGCTGTAACCAATGATGACGCTGCTGACGGTGACGGATGCTGCGATTACCTTTGGACTCCTGTAATGGACTGGACTAACTTAGGCAGTTACAGACTGAATTTCAACAGTTTCTTTACCGGCGCATACGGCCACAGTGCTTATATAGAAATCAGTACCGACGAAGGAGAGACCTGGACAGTTATCAA
>JBAXYX010000264.1:0-3168 GCA_041670625.1 Lentimicrobiaceae bacterium
AATTGTGCCACATCAACGATTTCACCCGGTAACATTGTAGTGTCACCAGCCTCATCAATACGATACTTACGCATCATCTGACGAGCCATTACTTCAATATGCTTATCGTTTATTTCAACACCTTGGGATTTATAAACACCCAATACTTGTTGTACCAAATAACGTTGAGTAGCTCTTACTCCGCTTATGCGCAAAATATCATGAGGATTTAAGGAACCTTCTGTCAAGCGGTCACCCACTTCAACCTCATCTCCCTCAAACACATGCAATTTTGAACCATATGGCACTTGGTAAGATTCTTGCTCACCACTAGCTGTAGTAATTACGATGAAACGTGTACCATCTTTTTCATGTAGGCTAATAGTTCCAGCATGTTCACTTAGCATTCCCGGATGTTTCGGCTTACGTGCTTCAAACAACTCCTCGACACGTGGCAAACCTTGAGTTATATCATCACCTGCAACGCCGCCTGTATGGAATGTTCTCATAGTAAGCTGCGTACCCGGTTCACCTATTGATTGTGCTGCAATTGTACCAACAGCTTCACCTACATCAACATTTTTCGCCGTGGCTAAATTGCGGCCATAGCATTTACGACAAACGCCAAAGTGAGATTTGCAGTTAAGCACTGAACGGATTTTAACCTTAGTGCGAATCTTAGCAATTTCATCAGCAATTTCATCAGTAATGTATTCATTAATATGATACAAAACATTACCATCATCATCTTGAATATCTTCCGCTAAGTTACGTCCAACTATACGATCTCGTAAAGATTCTATAATAGTTTGGTTATTCTTACCTTCAGTGATAGCTTCAATTTCAATGCCTTCAATTGTGTTGTTACGGACCTTAAACTCACGAATAGAACCATCTGCAAGGACAGCATTAATTAATTTCTTGCTAAAAGGTTCCCCTTCTTTGCCCAAAATTTTTCCGTCTTTATTAATCAAATCTTCGGCTAATGGTTTATCTAAGAAATGATGCATCATATGTTCTCTGAACACGTGATTTGCAGCTTCATCACTAACATTAATCTTCAAAGTTTCAACTTCATCATTGCCTGCTTCGTCTTTAGGATATAACTGAACTTCCAAAACTTTAGCAGCATGAAGTTTATTGAATAAGTCCTCGCTAATCATAGTATCAGCTTCTGCAATAAGCTCGCCTGTCTCTGTATCAGCTACACTAGAGGCTAATTGACGTCCTAACATATATTCATGTAATTTTGTCTGACTTGCACCAATAGCGGCCTTACAATAATGGGTGCGTTCTTTTACAAGATCCAGCCCTACAACATCGCAATCATCTTCACGTACAATTACATCTTGCGCAACATCAACTAAACGACGAGTTAAATAACCTGAGTCAGCTGTACGCAAAGCTGTATCAGCCAAGCCTTTACGCGCACCATGTGTAGAAATAAAGTATTCCAAAACAGTCAAACCTTCACGGAAGTTTGCTTTAATTGGGCGGTCAATTATACGGCCGGAAGGATCCGCCATTAAACCACGCATACCAGCTAACTGACGAATCTGTTGTGTGTTACCACGAGCACCGGAATTAGCCATCATATATACCGGATTGAATTTATCCAATGTTGTCTTCATTAGTGCATCAGTTACATCATCCGTAGTTTTGGTCCATAAACCAATAACTTTGCGATAACGTTCATCAGAGGACATCAAACCACGGCGGAACATAACTTCAACTTTATCAATTTCTTTTTCAGTTGCAGCCAAAATTCCAGCTTTTTCCTTAGGAATTTTAATATCAGAAATAGCAATGGAAATACCAGCCTTACAAGCACTATCATAGCCTAATTTTTTAACTTTATCCAAAATTTCCGCAGTACCAAAATTGCCATAAAGTTTGTGTGCTTTAGCTACTAAGCGTCCTAATTCTTTTTTGTCCGCCAATTTTCCTAAAAGCCAACTACCATCAGGATTTTTAGAATAGTAACGCATTTCCAAAGGCAATTCTTCGTTAAATATAATATTGCCGGCAGAAGTAGTTACTAAACTTTCTCCCTCATTTGAAGCTTCAGGATAAATTTCAGAATTTGGTACTAACACCTTGACTTTGGCTTGCAAAGCAACCGCCTTGTGAAAATATGCCAAAAGTGCTTCATTGAAACTGGTAAAACGCATGCCTTCGCCTTTAGCCCCATCTCTAAATATAGTTAGATAATAAGATCCTAAAACCATATCCTGTGATGGTACCGCTACCGGTTTACCATCTTTAGGAGCCAAAATGTTATTAACAGACATCATCAGAACGCGAGCTTCAGCCTGTGCTTCCGCAGACAAAGGTAGATGAACAGCCATCTGATCACCATCAAAATCCGCATTATACGCAGTACAAACCAAAGGATGCAATTTAATAGCACGGCCTTCAGACAATATCGGCTCAAAAGCCTGAATACCAAGTCGATGCAAAGTCGGAGCTCGATTTAATAAGACAGGATGTTCTTTAATTACATCTTCCAAAACATCCCAAACTACTGTTGTCGCACGCTCAACCATACGTTTAGCACTCTTAATATTATTAGCAGTGCCATCACTAACTAATCTCTTCATAACAAAAGGCTTAAACAATTCTAGTGCCATTTCTTTTGGCAAACCGCATTGATGCATTTTCAATTCCGGCCCAACTACAATAACAGAACGTCCGGAATAATCAACACGTTTACCTAGTAAGTTTTGGCGGAAACGTCCTTGCTTACCCTTAAGCATATCTGATAAGGATTTCAAAGCACGGTTACCCGGGCCTGTTACCGCACGGCCTCTACGCCCATTATCAATTAAAGCATCTACAGCTTCTTGCAGCATACGTTTTTCGTTACGTACAATGATATCCGGAGCTTTTAATTCTTGCAGTCTTTTCAAACGATTATTACGATTGATAACCCGGCGATATAAATCATTCAAGTCTGAGGTAGCAAACCTGCCACCATCTAATTGCACCATTGGGCGCAAATCCGGCGGAATAACCGGCACAACATCCAATATCATCCAGTCAGGATGATTACCACTTTTTAGAAAAGCCTCGCATACATCTAAACGTCTCACAATATTGCGACGTTTTTGCATACTGGTTTCCGTCTTCAAACCTGTGCGTAATTCCACAGCAAGCTCTGCTACATTTATTTCTTTAAGCAATTCCTTA
>JBAXYX010000265.1:0-3168 GCA_041670625.1 Lentimicrobiaceae bacterium
CTGATATCACAAATTATTAAACATTAAAAAAGCCCTTTTTCAAGGGCTTTTTCGTAAACTTCTATCAGTAGGTATGATTATATCTGTTTCACTTTTACAGCGTTCAGACCCTTGCGACCTTCTTGTAACTCGAATTCTACACTGTCACCTTCATTGATCCTGTCGATCAGATCGGTAATATGTACGAAATACTCTTTGTTGGATTCATCGTCAGAGATAAAACCGTAACCTTTTGATTCATTGAAGAATTTTACTTTTCCTGTTTTCATGTTTAAATAACAAATTGTAAATAATTTGCAAATATAGTCTTCTCAACAACACGGTTTACATAAAAGTGAAAAAATATTTACTATATCTTAATTATTTTCAACTTTCAAAGATAGACTTCTATACATAAGGCTTCCCAATCATTTGTATTTACCTGATATTCAATGTATTGCTAAACACCAAGGCATCTATCAACTATTTACTCCGGCAAAAATATGATCAAAATAAAATCAATATTATTTACTCAGGGACTTCAAAATAAAAAAATACCCTGCCGAAGCAGGGTATAAGATTAACATAATAACTAAAACAAGTAGTTATGCAAGTTTAACCTTTACAGCATTTAAGCCTTTTTTCCCTTCTTGAAGTTCAAAGGTAACGGAATCACCTTCATTAATACGGTCAACTAAACCGGTTGCATGAACGAAATATTCTTTTCCGCTTTCATCGTCAAGAATAAATCCGTAACCTTTTGATTCATTGAAGAATTTAACTTTTCCTGTTTTCATAATCAATTAAAAAATTAAAAATAAGGGCAAATATAAATTATTTTCTTCTTGATTACACCTAAAAGCACAAAAAAAAGTAAAAAATTTTATTTCTGCGTCAAATTGGCTCTTTTTTCCTTTAACTTACGACAAAGAATTAATCCGCTGCATGATCAAAGCAATCTTTTGTTCCGCATCGTCCTTTTTTTTCTGCTCTACCTCTATTACTTCAGGTCTGGCATTTGCCATAAAGCGTTCGTTGCCCAATTTTTTCATTACTGATGCCAAAAAGCCTTTCGTATAAACTAAATCCTTGTTAAGCTTTTCCATTTCAGCTTCCAGGTCAATCTTATCACCCAACGGCACAAAATACTCCGTCGACTGAACCATGAAACCAATGGCAGCTTCAGGCTTCTCATTCCCGTAATGCATATTACTGATATTACACAGCTTGGCAATGATATCGTCAAAACGGTGTGAATAGTCTTCATTTCCAACTATTACATATAATTGAATAGCATCACGCTGAGCAATACCTTTATCTTTCCTGATATTTCTTATTTCCTGAATTACCTGGGCAGCGATTGAAAAATCATGCAATATAACTTCATCAAATTCACCCGCAACAGGCATTGGCGCCATCATAATACTCTCACCATCTTTACGTTCGCCGATAATATGCCATATTTCTTCCGTGATAAACGGCATAAACGGATGTAAAATGCGCATGAGCTTATCGAAGAACTCAATAGTACCGGCCAGAGTAACAGGATCAATCGGTTTTTGAAAGGCCGGTTTAATCATTTCAAGGTACCATGAGCAGAAGTCGTCCCAAATCAGCTTATAAACATTCATCAGTGCTTCTGAAAGTCTGTACTTTTCAAAATGATCTTCAATTTCAACCAGTGCTTCATTCAACCGCGCTTCAAATCCTTCCATGGCAACCTTAGCATAGGCAGGCTGAGCCAGTGAGGAATCAACCTCCCACCCTATTACCAGCCTCAGGGCATTCCATACTTTATTGCTGAAATTGCGGCCCTGTTCACATAAGCTCTCATCAAACGGTAAGTCATTCCCTGCCGGCGAAGTCAACAGCATCCCTACCCTTACACCATCAGCACCAAAGCCGGTAATCAGCTTAATCGGATCAGGTGAATTACCCAGTGATTTCGACATCTTCCTGCCCAGCTTGTCGCGAACAATTCCTGTGAGGTAAACATTTTTAAAAGGGATATCATGCCGGTATTCCAAACCGCCCATAATCATCCGGGCAACCCAAAAGAACAGGATTTCAGGGGCTGTGATCAAATCATTGGTCGGATAATAGTACTTTATCTCAGGATTATCAGGGTGACGAATTCCGTCGAACACTGATATGGGCCATAACCACGATGAGAACCAGGTATCCAGCACATCTTCATCCTGCCTTAAATCAGCCATGGTCATGGAATGATTTCCGGATAACGCCCGTGCTTTTTCAAGAGCTTCCGTGTCATTTTTTGCAACCACAATATCACCGTTAGGCAGATAATAAGCAGGAATGCGCTGTCCCCACCACAACTGACGGCTGATGCACCAGTCGCGAACATTTTCCATCCAGTGCCTGTAAGTATTCTTGAACTTTTCAGGGAAAAAGTGGATGGTATCGTTCATTACAACATCCAGAGCCTGGGGCGCCAACTTTTCCATACGCATAAACCATTGCATGGAAAGCTTCGGTTCAATTACCACATCCGTACGTTCTGAAAAGCCCACATTGTTGGTATAATCTTCCACTCTCACCAAGTGTCCCTTAGCCTTAAGATCTTCCACAATCAGCTTGCGAACTTCAAAGCGGTCGAGGCCGACATAAAGCTGAGCCTTTTCATTCAGTGTTCCATTATCATTAAAAATATCAATACTTTCAAGCTTATGTCTGATGCCGATATTGTAGTCGTTAATATCATGAGCGGGTGTAATTTTGAGGCATCCGGTACCAAATTCACGATCCACATACGTATCCTGAATCAGGGGAATGGAACGATCAATCAGCGGAACCAGCACACGTTTGCCTGCCAGATGCCTGAAGCGTTCATCGTCAGGATGGAAACAAACGGCCGTATCGCCCAATATCGTTTCCGGACGAGTAGTTGCTACCGTAACCCATTCATCATCCTCCCCTACTACCTTATAGCGCAGGTAATACAGTTTCGACTTTTCCTCCTTAAAAATGACTTCCTCATCTGAGAGTGCGGTAAGCGCTTTGGGATCCCAATTAACCATGCGAACGCCACGATATATCAATCCTTTATCAAAAAGGTCAACGAACACGCTAATAACCGATTCGTACATATCAGGATCCATAGTAAACTTAGTCCGGTCCCAATCGCATGAAGCGCCTAATTTTTTAAGCTGTTCCAGAATAATGCCACCA
>JBAXYX010000266.1:0-3165 GCA_041670625.1 Lentimicrobiaceae bacterium
ACAAAAATAGCAATATAATATTTCCGAACAACTTTTTCTTTATAAGAATCTGGTATTACGGAAGCTTTTTTTTGATTTTTCCAATTCCAGCTTAAAACTATACCTCAACATCACCTCATGACTCCCGGATCCTCCAATCCTTGAAATGGGTATATCATAAGAATATCCTATACTCAAATCCTTAACATTCACGCCTACCATTACAGCAGCAGTCTCCTGAAAACGGTAAGTCAATCCGCCCCAAAATTTCCTGTTGTATTCCACCATACCATTTAAATCAACTTGAGCAGTAGTGCCGTCATATTTTACAAACACACTGGGTGTAAAAACAAAGGCCGGGTTTCTTATCCACGATAATTCATACCCTGCGGTACCATAATAATGTCTTTCCAAATTATATTCAAATCCGCCTGATCCCAATTCCCTGGCTCCTTCCAACAATTGTGAAGTTGATAAGCCAACATACAGGCCTTGGGGTTGAACATAGAAAAGGCCCAGGCCCATATCAGTAAACATGGTACTCTCTTGTGAACCTGATATCAATGGATCTTGTTCTACCGGTTTTAATTTGCTAAAATCGAGTGATTTATTCAGAAACCCCACATTAAATCCAATTCCTAATTTTCCACTAGCAAGGGTTTTATTGTAGGAATACCCAAGTTTTACATATACATCTTTAAAATAACCGATTTTATCCTGCATTACAACGGCTGAAATACCTCCATGCAAGAGTTTTATTGGAGCATCAGCATTTACTACGAACGTTTCAGGAGCAACATGATCTCCATTTTCATCATTGATGCCTACCCATTGTTGCCTGTATATACCTGTTACATTAATAGCCTCCTGCAATCCTGCAAAACCCGGATTAACAGTAGTATGATTAAATGAGTTAAATGTAAATTGAGGTTCTTGTTGCCCAATGCTCAACAATGGCATAGCTATAATGATTGCCCATATCAGCATCCTGATTTGTTTACCATTGTACAAGAAAATGCTAATGCCCTTCATCTTAGGATTAATTAGAGTACACGAAAGCAACAATGTTATTAGTTATGGGTTTATTATCGGGAAGCTATAAGCTTTAATCCCACTAGTATTTTATTCATTAATCCAAAATTATCACAAAAGTAATACATTCTATTTATAAAAAACATTCCTTTTAAAAAAAGTTCAATTCAATTACCCGAGTGATATAACAGTTGAATTTAACATTTGCACCTCTGCTCTAACTGTTTTAGCTTTGCACACGTTTAAAAACACACATCGTTATTATGATTTTTATACAAAATGAACAATTATTTTCGGCCAAATGGTTTAAGTCATATTCACTCATAATCATTGGTTCCTTTATACTTGCAGCAGGTTTCGTTTTTTTTATAAATCCATATAATATTGTACCCGGGGGAGTATATGGTATTGGCATTGTGGTACATCATATGACAAAAGGAGTCTTTCCTTTTTGGCCTACCGGTATCCCTGTCGGTCTCATCGGGCTTGTATTGAATGTACCTCTGACCATCATTGGGATCAAAGTACTTGGACCCAAGTTTGGTATTAAAACAGTGGTCGGCTTTATACTTAGCTCTGTCTTTATGGATCTGCTAACTTCATTAGTCGGTGAACATGACCCATTAGGGCTTTCCGATGAAGTTTTAATGGCATGTGTGTTTGGCGGTGTTCTTATCGGTTTCGGATTAGGGCTGATATTCAAAGCTAAAGCTACATCAGGAGGTTCCGATATCATTGCGATGATTCTTTCAAAATACACCCACCTGCCATTAGGTCAGCTCATGATTTACGTTGATTCAGCAATTGTGATATTCGGACTGGTAGTATTCAGAGACTGGCGTATCCCTCTTTATTCATGGATTGTAATCTTTATTACAGGTAAATTGATTGACATCACCTTGCAGGGCGTAAGCTATGATAAGATGATGCTCATTATTTCAAACGAATTTGAACCTATCCGCGATAAAATCATCAATGATCTTGAACGTGGAGGTACGTATATTCCTGGCAAGGGAATGTACAACAATAATGATAAAACAATTATTTTCGTTGTGCTTAATCGTCGTGAGCTTGCTATTCTGCAAGAGTTCATCCATCAAACTGACCCAACTGCCTTTGTTACTATTGTTGACGCAAATGAAATATTAGGTGAAGGGTTCAGGTCGCTTAGTGATAAAATGAACGAATTTTAACTTAACCTTCATTATGCCTTTCTTACAAAAAGATCAACTCTTCACGCGTAAATGGTTTATTTCATACGCCTATATACTTTTAGGAACATGCCTGATTGCATTCGGGTATGTTTATTTTATCACCCCTTATAAGATTGTTCCCGGAGGTATTTATGGGATTTCTATTGTTATACACTACTTGTTCGGAACTCCTGTAGGGCTTACTGCTCTTTTCTTTAACATTCCCCTTACTATTATAGGAACCAAAATATTGGGGCCAAGGTTTGGCACTAAAACAGTTGTTGGTTTTATACTTACTTCTGTTTTTGTGGATTTAATTTCTTACTTTTCAAAGTATGAACCTCTTGTTGCCAATGACCCCTTTCTGTCATCCGTATTTGGAGGTGCATTTGTAGGTATTGGTGTAGGTTTAATATTCAAAGCGAAGGCTACTTCGGGCGGTACCGATGTCATTGCCATGATACTGGCCCGCTACACCCGTCTACCGCTTGGCCAACTTATGATGTTTGTTGATTCAGTGATTGTGATAGTGGGTTTTATTGCTTTCGGCGACTGGCGTATTCCTTTATATTCATGGATCACCATCTTTGTAATGGGTAAAACAATTGACGCTGTTTTATCAGGTGTAAGCTATGAAAAAACAATCTTCATTGTATCTGACCAACATCTGGTAATCCGGGATAAGATTATTAATGATCTAAACCGGGGTGGCACTTACCTGCAGGGTGAAGGTATGTTTAACGGTCAACAGAAGAAAGTAATCTTCACAGTGGTAAATAACCGTGAACTGGCCATACTTGAAGAGTACATCAATAAGGTAGATCCCAAAGCCTTCCTAACTATCATGGATGCACATGAAATATTAGGAAGGGGGTTTAAATCACTCAACGAAAAGCTTGAGGATTAAATATCTCTTCACACTATTGTACCTTAATTCTTGAGTTTTTGTACAGCTATTGCA
>JBAXYX010000267.1:0-3157 GCA_041670625.1 Lentimicrobiaceae bacterium
GTAACAGGAACATACACAACACCCATCACAGGGTAATTATTCTCAATTAAGGCAATATTAACAGTGAATTCCCCATTACCACTAATAAACTCTTTAGTACCATCCAAGGGATCAACCATCCAGAAAAGCTTCCAATCTTTCCGTTCCCGAAAAGGAATATTCTTGCCTTCTTCACTTAAAATAGGCAGGCCAGTGGTCACCAGGTAATCTTGAATGCACTGGTGCGCGTGTTTATCTGCGGTTGTTAGTGGACTATTATCATCCTTGTACTCAATTGTGTAAGAGGTGTTATAATGTCCCATAATAGCATTTCCGGCATCTAAAGAGGCTTTCATTGCAATCAGCGACCATTTGTCTATTAGTAGTTCTTTCATGTTCACGAATCTTTATAAAGCATTACTAGCTATGAGTAACTATTTGTTTGCTATATGCCGGTTGAGCTGTTTTGAAACGAACCGGGCTTTCATTGCAATCAGCGACCATTTGTCCATTAGAAGTTCTTTCATGTTCATGAATCTTTACAAAGCTTTACTAGCTATGAGTAACTATTGTTTCGCTGTATGCAGGTCGAACTGTTTTGAAACGAACCGGGCTTTCATTGCAATCAGCGACCATTTGTCTATTAGTGGTTTTTGCATTTTCATGAATCTTAACAAAGCTTTACTTGCTATGAGTAACTATTTGTTCGCTATATGCCGGTTGAGCTGTTTTGAAATGAACCGGGCTTTATTAGTAACGAGCAACTATTTGTCCGAGTCAGAATTAATGATCAGCACAGCACTATTTTTTCAGGTTAAGGCTTTTTTGTTTTTCCTGTAATGCGAACATTTCATCACGCAACCTGGCAGCCTCAATAAAATCAAGTTCTTTGGCAGCCTTTTCCATAGCTTTTTTGGTCCGGAGTATCACCTTATCCAGTTGATCATAATTCATGTACTGAACTACAGGATCAGCAGCAATGCTTGGCTCGTCATTCTCGATGTATGCCTTGACCTGACTCCCTGATGCCCCGGCAATAGATGTCTGACCCATGATTGACGCCATAGACTTCACAATTTGGGTTGGAGTAATATTATGCTCAATATTATAAGCAATTTGCTTTACTCGTCTGCGGTTGGTTTCGTCAATTGACCTTTGCATTGAATCTGTAATCTTATCAGCATACATGATTACCTTGCTGTTTATATTACGGGCAGCCCGTCCTGATGTTTGGGTGAGAGCCCGTTCTGACCGCAGGAAACCTTCTTTATCAGCATCCAGGATAGCAACCAGCGATACTTCAGGCAGATCAAGCCCCTCACGCAGTAAATTAACACCAACCAGCACGTCGAACAGACCTAATCTCAGATCGCGTAGTATCTCAACACGTTCAATGGTAACCACATCAGAGTGAATATAGCGGCAGTTGATATTAAGTCTGCTCATGTATTTAGTAAGCTCTTCGGCCATTCGCTTAGTAAGAGTAGTTACAAGCACCCTGCCTCCGGCTTTCAGAGTCTTATCTATCTCGTCGAGCAGATCATCAACTTGCGAAATGCCGGGTCTTACTTCAACCGGCGGATCAAGCAGACCGGTCGGCCTGATCAGTTGTTCTACTATTACGCCCTCTGCTTTTTGTAGTTCAAAGTCTGCCGGGGTAGCGCTCATATATACCGTTTGTCCGGTCATGCTTTCAAACTCGTCAAATTTCAAGGGTCGATTATCCATAGCTGATGGCAGTCTGAAACCATATTCCACTAATGTTTGCTTACGTGATCGATCACCTCCAAACATAGCTCTCACTTGTGAAACGGTAACATGGCTCTCATCAATAACGGTAATAAAATCATCAGGGAAATAGTCCAAGAGGCAGAATGGTCTTGACCCAGGGTTCCTGCCATCAAAGTAACGAGAGTAATTTTCAATACCGGAGCAATAGCCCAACTCACGCATCATCTCAATATCATAGGACACCCTGTCCTCTATTCTACGGGCTTCCAGTACTTTATTCTCTTCATTGAAATACTCCACTTGCTTCATCATGTCAAGCTGAATTTCCTGAATGGAGTCTTTCATTTTTTCCTTGGAGGTGACAAATATATTTGCAGGATAAATGTTCACAGCTTCCATCTTCTCAATAGAGTGGCCATCAAGCGGATTAAATGATTCAATACTTTCAATTTCATCATCCCAGAACAGAATTTTGATGGCATAGTCAGTGTAAGCAGGGAAAATGTCAACCGTATCACCTTTCACCCTGAAGCTTCCCCTTTTAAATTCCACATCAGTCCTGTTGTACAGACCTTCAACGAATGTCCATAAAAGCTGTTTTCTATTGACTTTTTCACCTACTTTAATTCGCACAACGCTATTGGCAAAGTCATCAGGGTTCCCGATACCGTAAATACATGAAACGGATGAAACGACAATGATATCCCTTCTACCTGAAAGCAATGCAGAAGTAGCATGAAGTCGCAGTTTCTCTATTTCCTCGTTGATTGAAAGATCCTTCTCGATATATGTATTAGTAGTAGGGATAAAGGCTTCGGGTTGATAGTAATCATAATAGGAAACAAAATACTCCACAGCATTATTAGGGAAAAACTGCTTGAATTCTCCATATAATTGGGCAGCGAGTGTTTTATTATGACTGAGAACCAGGGTAGGCCTGTTCACCTGAGCTATAACATTAGCAATGGTGAATGTTTTACCTGAGCCGGTAACTCCCAATAGCACTTGTGACGGGTCCCCACGTTTCAATCCTTCAACAAGCTGTTTAATGGCTTGTGGCTGATCACCTGTTGGTTGATATTCAGAAGTGAGTTCAAAATCCATTGATAAAGGCTTGTATCGACCTGTAATATAAGTTGAGTAATGCGTCCAATTGTTTAATGGGTCATCCTTATGGTTATGCTGATTAAGCAATCACAACCCTTAAACAAAACTAATATGCAAAGATAGGCTTAATTCAGGTAATGAACAGATTAAACACTGGCAGCACGATTAGTTGCTATCAATATATAGCTGTCCGGTAAAAACGTAAAAACATATCACTACGCATCACTTACCACTCACTACCCTTTGGCTGTTCGAAACGGTAAATATCTTCCCCTTTTCTTTCGCTCTCTTGAAGGTGATGAAAGCATGTAACGCTTTCCCTACTGCTTCGACAGGTAAA
>JBAXYX010000268.1:0-3103 GCA_041670625.1 Lentimicrobiaceae bacterium
ACCGGTTTCAATATTGGGGAAAAGCAGGCAATCAGCATCACCGGCAACCGGACCGGATAATTTTTTAATCCCGGCCGATTCTTTATCGATAGCAGTATCCAAAGCCAGCGGGCCATCAACATAAGCACCTTTAATCTGTCCACGTTCTGCCATTTTGGCCAACATAGCAGCTTCTGCACTTGAAGGTATACCGGCAAGCATTTGTTCAGTGGCTGAAATAACGGCTACCTTAGGCATTTCAATATTCAAAGCATGTGCGGTTTTGATCAGGTAATTCAATATAGCTACTTTCTGTTTGAATTCAGGAAGTGGGATAATAGCCACATCACCTACTATAAGTAATTTTGGGTAAATAGGATTTTCAATTACTGTTACATGGCTTAGTATAGCGCCCGGGTTCATTAATCCGGTTTCCTTGTTCAGTATGGCTTTCATGTATTTATCAGTACTAACCAGTCCTTTCATTAAAAGGTCAGCTTCACCTGCATTAATAACACTAACAGCTTTAGTGGCTGCTTTGGCTTCGTTTGGTTCATGTATAATACGGAACTTATCTGCATTAATGTTAAGCTTAGCGCAAACACTGTGAATAGTGGCATCATCTCCAACCAAAATGCCTTCAATGATACCTTTGTCAATTGCATTACTTATTGCTTCAATAGTGTGAGCATCGTTTGCATAAGCTGCAACAAGCCTTTTTTTACTTTTAGATTTCAGAACCTCAAATATTTGTTCTAATTTGGTAATTGCCATAAATTCCTCCGTAACTTAATTTATTGTTGTATAAATATATTGATAATGCGCCACTTGCGTAACATTTTTTAGGTCTGCAAAAGTACCACTAAGGTTGCTTAATACCAAAATAACTATTGAAATATTTGCAATATCTCATGTAAAAAAACGACAGGTGCACTATTTCAGTATTTTATATCTTTGGCTTGAGGTAAGGATGATCATTTCTGGAAAGCAGACATAGGTTTGTAACTCTGTCAAAAAAGGAAGCAGTTAATTATTTATTAAATACCTTTGTATGAAGTAAAGAAGTCAGGTATACTGGTAACTGCTCTTTCTTGCTCTATATAATTTGCATTGATTACAATCACATGATTCCAAAGAAATTACTTCCGTTATTACCCGTTGTAAGTGGTCTGTTACTGGCATTATCATGGCCTGAACGAGGTTTCCCATTGTTATTGTTTATTGCTTTTGTGCCCTTGTTATTGCTGGAGGAACAAAAGCGCAAGGATCCTAAATCATCGGGAATGAGTATCTATTGGATGGTATTCCCGGCATTTCTTATTTGGAACGGCCTTTGTACCTGGTGGATATATTACTCTACGCTGTTTGGAGCTATTGTAGCCACATTACTCAACACTTTTTGCCAGTCACTAATGTTCTGGTTGTTTCATTTCTGCCGTAAGGCAATGAAAAAAGGGACTCACGGCTATATTGCACTGATATTCTTTTGGATTGCTTTTGAATTCATACACCATCATTGGGATCTTAACTTCCCGTGGATGACGCTGGGCAATGGTTTTGCCGCATATCCCAAATGGATTCAATGGTATGAGTATACCGGAATATTCGGAGGATCATTATGGGTGTTGGTTGTAAATATTCTTATTTACAAAGCTGTTCAAATGGCAATCAATAGTCATTCCTTCCGTTTCGTTTTGCGCAACTGGGTGTTACCATTGGGGTTGATCATACTGCCTATAGGCATTTCCTATGTAATGTATTATACTTACCATGAAAAGGCTGCACCCATAACGGTGGTGGCAGTTCAGCCAAACCTTGATCCTTATACTGAACAGTATGATTTGCCGGCCGAAGAGGTTATTGACAGAGCATCCGCATTGGCGCTTGAAAAAGCAGACAGTACCGTTGATTTTATGATTTTCCCGGAGTCGATGGTTCAACCTGACTTTTCATCGGGAGCCATGATATGGGAAAATGACCTTGCCAACCATCCCACTTTCAGCAGGTTTCGTGAAAACTTACTAAAACCATTCCCTCATGCAAGGGTGATATCTGGTTATTCAACTTATCGCTCCTACACTGAAAATGAACCTATTTCGCCAACAGCGCGAGAATTCAGGGGCGGGGGTGGATATTATGATGCATATAATACGGCTATTTTGATCACACCGGGGAAGGAATTGCAACTCTCCCATAAGTCAAAACTTACCCCGGGGGTTGAGATGATGCCTTTCCCTTGGCTATTAAAGCCTTTTGACAATCTGGCTATTGACCTTGGAGGGACGGTTGGGGCACTGGGAGCTGACAAAGAACAAATTCCTTTTACGATCAATGACACGCTTAAAATTGCCCCTATTATTTGTTATGAATCAGTTTATGGTGAGTATGTAAATAAATTTATTCGTAATGGTGCCAATGCCATATTCATTATTACTAATGATGGATGGTGGGGTAATACTGCCGGGCATCGGCAGCACATGCTGTTTGCAGTGATTCGTTCTATTGAAACGCGTCGAAGCATTGCCCGCTCTGCAAATACAGGTATTTCATGCTTTATAAATCAACGGGGTGATATCAGCCAGCGCACTGCTTACTGGGTACCGGCAAGTATCAAGCAAACCATAAATGCCAACGACAAGATAACTATGTATGTGCGCTATGGCGATTTTATTGCCAGAGGATGTGTACTGGGAGCAGTGATTTTGCTGTTGGTCTCCATCGTGCTGAACATGCGGCCTGAAATTCAAAAAAGGAAATAGTGGGTTCGCTTTTATACTAATAACTTGAAAATAGGGTATAAGTGAACTGAAATCAGGGCACTGGTAATTTGAAGTATCACTATAAGCAACATGGAGTCAGGGTATAGAGTTTTTGAAGTGTACGAACAAGTATCCTGAAGTTTTGAGGTTTGTGCCCTATCGGAGTATGTTAAGTATCACGAAGTATTGAGGTCGGTACCTTTTAGGAGTAGGTTAAGTATCCTGAATTATGGGTATAAGTGAACTAAAATCAGGGTACTGTTAATTTGAAGTATCACTATAAGCAACTTAGAGTCAAGTTGTAGGTAACCTGACATAGCAATACAAGTGGCATGGAGTATGGGCGTGAAGATCAGGAAGTGTAC
>JBAXYX010000269.1:0-3099 GCA_041670625.1 Lentimicrobiaceae bacterium
ATATTATCCAAGCAATGTTGCAAGGATAAAAACTAAATACAATGGCAACTTACAAACAAGGAATCCTTGGTGGATTCAGCGGAAGAATCGGTAATGTAATAGGTACATTTTGGAAAGGAAGGCAAGTGATGCGCATTCGCGCAGCTTCATTTAATGATGCTAATACTTTGCGACAACAGGAACAACGAATGAGATTTAAACTGATAAACAGTTTTATGTACGCTCAAAAGGAATTGATCAATTGGGGGTTCGGTGCTTATGACCGCACCATGTCGGCTATGAATGCAGCTAAACGTACCGACAAGGAAGCGATGCTTCACAGGTATCGGACACTGAAAGAACGCTGAATCTGTTGGTCGCTTAAGCAAAACATCGGCAAGAACAATGTTTTGCATGCTGTAATTGAGATGATGGAGCTCTGTTACTTCTGATGGTTAGGCAAATCAAGTTTATAAACGAATACCCGATAACCAACAACCATTAATCTTCGGAGTTGACTTTTCAACCCGGCAACAAGGCATGTATTGTGTAACAAGAACCCATTATCCCTGGGGTAAATAAAAATAGTGGCCAACAAATATGCCTACGATTATAAGTAAAATTGAAACTTTAACCCAGGTTGCTGATTTGTTGCATCATCTCCCTGTTTAAAATTTTAACTTCATGGCCGGTTATTTCAATCAGACCATCTCTTTTAAACTTTGACAATGTATTGATTACACTCTCTTTGGAATAACCGATTATATTAGCCATTTCTTTTCTGTTGACTGGTATAGTATAGAGGTCGGATTTATAAACAGCGGCAAAATCGAGCAACAATATTGAAAGTGAGCCATCAATATTCTTATGCGAGTATCTGGTTATTTGGTGTATAATTTGATTTGTAAGCCACGACATGTGTTTTATTAAAAGGAAAGCAAATTCACCGTTTTGTCTGATTAATTTTTCTAAGACCTGTATATCCATTAAAACCACGCGGCTCTTCTCGAGAGCAACAGATGAGAAATTGAGATTCCTGTTTGCAAAAGTGCATATAATGCCAATAAATGATTTTTCAGGAATAAGACCGACAGTTGCTGTCTTTCCATCTATCTCGATATCGAGTTTCGCAATTCCATGCTTTAAGTATATTATGCTGCTTGCAACAAACCCTTTTTTAATAATGGTCTCTCCCTTTTTAAAATCGACCTCCACGGAATTCTTTTGGACCTCCTCCTTTTCCAAATCACTCAAAGCCAAAAAACATTCCTCCGCACTGGTAATTTCAGAGATTGCATTTTTATGGTTAACATATATATTTTCTACCATTGTTAGTTTCAATTTATGATGTAACAAAAATGTCTCATAAATGATGCAAAAGTACATCATTTTCAATATACTATTCAATGTTGTGCAGTGTAACAAACTGATGTAAAATAATGAGCCAGCCAATTTATTCTATGCAACTTTGCTGTTAATATATTAACATTAAAACGAAACAAAATGGCAGATTTGAAATTCAGGATTAAAGCAAAGAGTGAAAACCCTACAAAAACAATTGTAAAAGTACGTGGATTTGAAATGATATTGGATGAACCGGCAGATTTAGGCGGCACAAACTCAGGAGCTAATCCTGTTGAATATCTTTTAACCGCATATGCAGGATGTTTAAACGTAATGGGACATATAGTGGCAAATGAGATGAAAATTGAACTTCAGGGGATAGAACTGGAACTGACAGGATCACTTAATCCGGACAGGCTATTTGGGAAATCATTCGAAGAGCGTGCCGGATACAAAGAAATTACAGTTGTACTAAAACCAAACTGGACAGCCGATGAGGCAACAACTCAAAAATGGGTTGATTCAATTCTTGATCGTTGTCCGGTTGGAGACAATCTTAAAAACAATACTAAAATAGTTGTGGCAGTGAAGCAAAAGGCTTTACAGGTAAATCCAATCCAGAACTAACCGGTAATCGTTCATTTATCAGAACATGGAGATTATTCATTCCAAATAAATAAATATCCATTCCGCGATCGGGGAGAGGCATCGAAGCTCAGGCATCTGATGATTTTTAGTTCTGACACGGAATAATGATACTACCCAGCCATTTTACGGGAATTTATTTTACCTTACCCTGGTGATTAAAAACACGTCCCCCGGTATGATAAACGGGGGACGGTAAAAATAATGGAGAGAGGATCTTATTAACTATTGTGTGCTTCCTTCAGAGCTTTGCGTATAAGGCCTTCCAGCTCTTGTGCCAGTTCAGGATTGTCCAACAGCAGCTTCTTGACACTATCGCGGCCCTGACCAAGCTTGGTATCGCCGTAACTAAACCATGAACCGCTCTTTTTGATGATATTATAATCAACACCCAGGTCAACGATTTCACCCAGTTTGGAAATGCCTTCTCCGTAAATGATATCAAATTCTCCCTGCCGGAAAGGGGGCGCTACTTTATTCTTGACCACTTTAACCTTCACACGGTTACCAATAATGGTTTCACTATCTTTTATTTGGTTTATACGACGGATATCGAGCCTTACAGAAGCATAGAACTTAAGGGCATTGCCCCCGGTGGTGGTTTCAGGATTACCGAACATGACACCAATTTTTTCACGCAACTGGTTGATGAATATACAGCAGCATCCGGTTTTACTGATGGTGGAGGTGAGCTTGCGTAAGGCCTGCGACATAAGGCGTGCCTGCAAGCCCATTTTTGAATCACCCATTTCACCCTCTATCTCACTACGGGGAGTCAGGGCAGCTACGGAGTCGATTACAATAATGTCAATGGCGCCCGAGCGAATCAGGTTTTCAGTTATTTCAAGGGCTTGTTCCCCGTTATCAGGTTGTGAAATGAGTAGTTCATCAATGTTGACTCCCAGCTTCTGGGCATAATAACGGTCGAATGCATGTTCAGCATCAATGAACGCGGCTATGCCTCCTGTTTTTTGTGATTGAGCTATGGCATGCAGGGCAAGGGTGGTTTTTCCTGATGATTCAGGACCATAAATCTCAATGACCCTGCCTTTGGGAAGGCCGTTTACACCTAAGGCGTTATCAAGTGAGATAGACCCGGTTGAAATAACCGGCATCTCTTCGATGGGTTGA
>JBAXYX010000270.1:0-3099 GCA_041670625.1 Lentimicrobiaceae bacterium
AGTATCTCCTTTTTCAAAGCAGCTTGAAGAGCGTATAGTAGTTTTGGAAAGGGTGGAGCCGGGAAAAGTAGCTCCTGACTTTACAATGAATGACCCTGAAGGCAATCCGGTTACATTGTCTCAGTTGAGGGGCAAAGTGGTACTTATTGATTTTTGGGCATCATGGTGTGGTCCTTGCCGTAAAGAAAACCCCAATGTAGTTGCAGCCTATAAAAAGTATCATGAGAAAGGTTTTGATATCATTGGTGTTTCACTTGACCGAGACATAACAAGTTGGAAAAAAGCTATTGCTGATGATAACCTTACCTGGACCCATGTATCAGACCTACAATACTGGAACAGTGCAGTAGGGAAGCAGTATGGCATCATGTCAATTCCATCAAATTTGTTGTTAGATAAAAACGGAGTCATAATTGGGAAGAATCTGACCGGTGAAGATTTAACAAAGAAGTTAGAAGAAGTAGTTGCTCCGGTATAAAAGCAAAAAGAAAGTATGAGTGAATTATGAACTTGTACAAAGGCTGGTTATCGTTTACTTTTAAAAAAGTCGGTAACCAGCTTTTGACATTCATCAGCGAGTATTCCTTTAGTCACTGTGGTTTTCGGGTGCAGTAATTCGTTACTAATAGTAGTATATCCCCTTTTGGGGTCAGAAGCGCCATAAACCAGCCTGCCAAGTTGTACCCAGTATGCTGCTGAAGCACACATGGGACAGGGTTCTACGGTAACATACAGGGTGCATTCATTTAAGTACTTACCCCCGATATGATTTGAAGCTGCAGTGAATGACTGCATTTCAGCATGAGCTGTTGCGTCATTCAGGGTTTCAGAAAGATTATATCCTTTGGCAATAATCTTGTTATTCGAAACTATGATTGCACCTATAGGCACTTCGTCATGTTTAAGCGCCTCTAAAGCTTCAGCGTATGCCAGTTTCATGTAATGAATATCATCCTTTGATTGTTCCATTTTGTTGTACAGTATGTGGCAAATTTACGATAAGTTTTTCTGTTTATTTTATAGTCAGGAAAGCCATAAAAACCGCAGAACAATTTTAAAAGAAATAACTTAGACTGGTGAAAAAGTGTTATTATTGCATGATCAAAAAAATCTAAAAAACGGCCCGCAACTGGTTATACAGGAATGAGAAAGTACATTTTATCAACGTTATTCATAGTCAGCCTTTTACTTAGTTGGTCGACTCATCTCTCGGCTCAGGTTAATGCAGACACCACCCAAAAGAGTGAAAAGAAAGCTGAGTCATTTAATGCAGGCAATCTGATAATAGATCATATCGTTGATAATCATGAATGGCATATAGCTGAAATAGGGCACACTGAGGTAATTATTCCATTACCGATTATACTTGTTGACCAGGGTAAACTTGTTACATTCTGTTCATCAAAATTTGAACATGGTAAAAGCGTTTATAAAGGTTATAAACTGGAAACAGAGCGTAATTCAGATAAAGGGAAAATAGTGAAAGTGGTTCCCGGTACCATGGAAACGGATAAATCAGTTAAAAAGCCACTTGATTTTTCTATTACAAAAACAGTAGCAGGGGTTTTTGTAAGTATCATTGTAATGATACTTGTTTTTGGGTCTGTAGCCCGGTCCTACCGGCGGAATGAAGGTCATGCTCCTAAAGGTCTTCAATCATTACTTGAACCGGTGATTCTGTTCATACGTGATGATATTGCAAAGCCATCAATTGGTAAGCATTACAACACTTATATGCCTTTCCTGTTAACTACATTTTTCTTTATCTTCTTTAGTAACCTGATAGGATTAATTCCAATTTTCCCGGGTGGCGCTAATGTTACCGGGAATATTGCTGTAACGCTGGTGTTGGCTTTATTTACATTTTTTATAATATTGATTAAGAGTAACCGCCATTATTGGATCGATATCTTCAATACTCCCGGAGTTCCCTGGTGGTTAAAATTTCCACTGCCATTGTTACCGGTAATAGAGTTAGCGGGATTGTTTATTAAACCATTCGTATTGATGGTCCGTTTGTTTGCTAACATAACAGCCGGCCATATTATAGTGCTTGGTTTTATAAGCCTGATATTTATATTTGGTCAGATGAGTGTTTCTCTGGCTTATGGAGTATCAGTTGTTTCAGTGTTTTTTTCATTATTTATTGACTTACTTGAATTACTTGTAGCATTTATACAGGCTTATGTATTCACCATGCTGTCAGCTCTTTATTTTGGAATGGCAACAGAAAGTCATGAACCAGCTACACATAACAATTAACATTTTTACACTTAACCTTAATACATATTATTATGACACTTTTATCATTACTTCTGCAAGTAGCAACCGATATGGCACCAATAGCCAAATTAGGTGCAGCTTTAGGCGCAGGGATTGCAGCCATTGGAGCCGGTATGGGTATCGGTAACATTGGTCGTGGAGCATTGGAATCCATTGCAAGACAACCCGAATCAGCAGGTGATATCAGATCAAACATGATTGTGTCGGCTGCTCTTATTGAAGGGGTAGCTTTCTTTGCAATCGTGATCTGTCTACTTGTTGTAGTTCTTTAATGAGAATTAGTTCTACCGTTTTAACGGTTGGTTAAAACGGTAGAATTTTTACGGTCATAATATTTAAAAAACTTAAAACAATGGAATTAGTAAGTCCCGGAATAGGATTGGTTTTTTGGATGACGTTAGCTTTTGGGCTTCTACTGTTTGTCCTCGGGAAGTTTGTTTGGCCACCCGTCATGAGGGCTCTTAATGAACGTGAAGAGTCAATAGAACAATCATTGCACCAAGCTGAGAAAGCCAGAAAAGAAATGGAACTGCTTCAATTTAGTAATGAAAAATTGTTTGCTGAAGCAAAGGATGAACGTGATGCATTACTTAGAGATGCACGAAAAATTCGTGAGAAATTAATAGATGATGCACGGGAAAAGGCAAATCAGGAGGCGGAGAGAATTATAGATAGTGCAAGAGAAAGGATCAACTTTGAAAAAATGGCTGCCATTACTGAGCTCAAAAACCAGGTAGCAAACCTTTCAATCGAGATAGCTGAAAAACTTATAGTTCAGGAACTTTCTGATCCTGTTAAAAACAAGCAATTTGTTGA
>JBAXYX010000271.1:0-3088 GCA_041670625.1 Lentimicrobiaceae bacterium
CCCGGTTCAAAAGCCAGTACACATTACCGCTGATCCATATCATAATAAACACTCCAAATGAAATAATAAAGGTCCAACTACCACCAAAGGATGCCACATTATCAGCAATTCGCTGACCCATGGTTAACACCTGTTTCTCTTCCTCAATATTGTCAGATATAATGCTTTTTTTCGTGATCGAATTAAGTACTTTTTTCTCCAGATGTGAAAGCTGTCCAATTTCCCCAACCAAAAAATCAGATAAATACTTCCCGTTATAGGTATTTAATTCTTCAACCGATAGTAGACTGTCAACACCAAATTCAGGATGCTCTTTTTGAATAAAGGTCAGGATGGGTTTTCTCAATGATCTGCCTGTTACTTTTTCTGATACAGGAAACTCTGAGTTGGAAATATTGCTGCGAAATGTTGTCATCTTAATGTTCTTTTTTTATAGTATAAATTTATGAAAGTTTTTTACATGCGCCTGATTAATCTGAACTACTGCACCGTTTGACCTTGATGCGAGTACAAGGCAAAATGGACTGCCTGATCGTTTAATCTGAACTACCACTCTCTTTAACCGGTGATGAGCCGGTACACAGTCGGTGATGAGTTGGTCAAAAACGGCTGATCAACGGGTAGGGTCCGGTATTCAAGTGCTAAAGTCTACAACCTGTAACGACGGTTTTTGTTGATTAAGTAAATTGAATTACCTTAGCCCAACTAAATAACCTGTTTCCTGTTTATAGGATGAATGAATTAAAAATAATGGACGAAAAGCTCTTAACCAGCATGCCCCTCAGGGAGATGAATGAATTATCGGAAGGTACCATGATGCAAAACCTGGGGATTTTATATACGGAAGTCGGTCCTGATTACCTTGCCGGAACCATGCCTGTTGATGCACGCACTAAACAACCTATGGGACTTTTGCATGGAGGCGCTTCGGCAGCTTTCGCTGAAACGCTGGGCAGCATGGCCTCCCTGTCCATAATTAATAGTGAAACCCATACGGTAGTCGGGATTGAAATTAATGCCACTCACGTAAAAAAAGCTACAGGTAAATTTGTTAACGGCAAAGCTACCCTGCTTTCACGCACCCGAAAACTTCATGTATGGGAAGTAAAAATTACGAATCCTGCCGGTGAATTGACCTGCATATGCAGACTCACCGTCATGGTAATTGAAAAAAAAGCCTGATGATGAATCACAACGAATACACTTCGTTATGGAATCTTCAAAAAAAGTTCCTCTTAACCGGAGTGCCTTTTGTTACCTATCAACTGCCCGGCTCTCATCAGCCCGTTACCCTGCTCACCCATTCCCCGCTACTGCGACTGGAACCCGATATGCCTTTGCCGCAGGGCAAACCGGGCTTTATCATGGCTCCTTTCAATCCTGATGATCCCAAAGTATGGCTTTCGACCGACCGTGTACTGACTGGAACCATGTTTCCAGTCAAAAACTCCAACCTTTTTACTGAACCTGATTTTTTATCTCAACCTGACTCACAACCTCAGGCTTTACCTCCGTCCCTTCCTTCAACAACTTCCAAAGAGGTGTACCAATATCAGCTTGAAAATATACTAAAGACCTTTCATCAAGGCGATTTGAAAAAAGTAGTACTCTCCAGAGTAATCAATATTCCTTTCGTATCACAGCAAATGGCACCATCGCTATTTGATGTGCTGATTCATAAATATCCCGAAGCGTTCGTTTACTTACTATCCTTCCCCGGTTATGGCGCCTGGCTTGGAGCAAGTCCTGAGTTGCTGCTTGCAGCTCAATCCAATGGTCCTGCACTGACTTCCATTGAAACTATGGCTCTGGCAGGAACCCGAAAAGCCGTTACCGGTGAAGCGACGGGTAGCCTTGCCGATGGTAAGACAGAGAATACCAGCATTATCGGCAGTAAAGAGCAGATTACGGAGCCTAACTGGGGCGAAAAGGAAAAAGATGAGCACCTATGGGTAAGTAATTATATCATGCAACAGTTGAAGGATACAGGGTGCAGCAACATCAGCGTGAGTGATACTCATACGGCTCAAGCCGGGAATGTTCAGCATCTGCGCACAGACTTTAAGGCCCTTATTCATCCGCATAGCATTCCTAACCTTATCCATAAGCTTCATCCTACCCCGGCAGTCTGCGGCTGGCCTAAACTCCAGGCCCTGCAAATGATTCGAAATACCGAGAAGCATGACCGCTCCTATTATTCAGGATATCTCGGACCTGTGAATCAGGAACTGCTTTCCCCATCACGGGAGCAGACTTCAACATCACCGGAACAGCACCCTCAGGATCCTTCATCTCCATCACAGGAGACTTTATCACCATCAGAGGATCAGTCTTCACCATTACCGGAACCATCCATAAAACTATACGTAAACCTGCGCTGTATGCAACTCAACGGGCAAAGGGCTGTTATATATGTCGGCAGTGGTATTACCGAGGCTTCTGATGCCGGCGATGAATGGGATGAAACTACTCATAAAAGCCTTACTTTATTGACAGAGATAGAAAAATTAAGCAATGAGTAAACATCATATCAGCAGGCTGGCAGCCATCATGGTAAGCAAGGGAATTGAGCAGGTGGTGGTATCACCGGGTTCACGTAATGCCCCTGCTATTATATTGTTTGGCACTCAAAAGAAACTCCGCTTGCTAAGCGTAGCTGATGAAAGAAGCGCTGCTTTTTTCGCTCTGGGTATTGCATGGCAAACCGGTAAAACGGTTGCTCTTCTATGCACTTCAGGCTCCGCTGTCCTCAACTATGCACCCGCCCTGGCCGAAGCTTATTATCAAAAGATACCCCTGCTGGTGATCACCGCTGACCGTCCGGTTGAATGGACCGACCAGGGTGACGGTCAAACTATCCGCCAACAGAACATTTATGCTAATTATATCCGTAAAAGTTACCATTTGCCGTTATCGGCTGATACACCGACTGCCCGTTGGTTTTTTGACCGGATGGTGAATGAAGCCATTGACCGTACCCGCTATCCTGCCTGCGGGCCTGTACATATAAATCTGCCGGTTGATGAACCGCTCTATGACTTGGATATCAAATCCGAACCACCTGAAATACACCGCATAAGCTATATTC
>JBAXYX010000272.1:0-3059 GCA_041670625.1 Lentimicrobiaceae bacterium
CCTGAACATACAGAAAAGCATAATTGGTAATCGTAATCATCAAGTAGTAGTAATAACAAGTGATCGTGATAAACAGGAGATCATGATAACAGGAGATCATGAAAATTAAGCAGTCGTGATAAATAAGCAGTCGTGATAAATAAATAGTCATACTAATGCAAAAGCTGCAATGCACAAGTAGTGGTAAGACATAAGCAATCGTAATCATCAAGTAGTCGTAATCATCACGAAATAGTAATAAACAAGTAATTAAAATAACACGGTAATTGTAGTAACTTAGCAATCAGAATGACCCGTAAGAGTAATAACGGGAAATGATAATGACTCAGCAATTTTATACAAGGAATGTATGTCGAAGACCATGTGTCAGAAAGGCAAAAAAGGACAACAGGATACTCCTGACCCTAAATACATTTGTAAGAAATGCGGCGCTAAAGTCAAGAAAGAAAAGCAGGTTTGCAAACCGGAGAAGCTGAAGAAAGAATGAAAGAACCTTTTGATGTAGAGGCATTTAAAGCTGATGAGATGGTAATCAGGCAAACAGTGAAGCAGGTACAGAAGGACTTTAACATGTTTGGAATGGATATTGACTTCCCGCTTGATTTTAGTATGGTTTATGAACACCTGTGCAGGTATGTATCTGCGGAGGTGGATCATCTGATGGTTACCAATCTGCAGAAACTTAGCGCCTTGCTTTACCAGGTTGACCTGGGTGAGCATGAAATCATTCAAGCATGGGAAGATCATCCGGAATATACAAGAGCCGAAGTCATCACAGAACTGTTGATTTACCGGGAGCTTAAGAAGGTGCTGTTCCGCAACTATTATAAGAACTATAAACTTAGTAATCTGCCTGAACCATGAAAGCAATGATCCTTGCTGCCGGTTTGGGCACCCGGCTAAGACCTCTGACGGATACAAAGCCTAAAGCGTTATTGCGGGTGGGTTCGTATACACTGCTTGAGTTTGCGGTTAAGAAGCTTAAAAAACACGGTTTCAACCAGATCATCATCAATGTCCATCATCTTTCAAACATGATCATTGATTACCTGGTGGAACATGATAACTTCGGGTGTGAGATCGCTATTTCGGACGAAAGCGACAAGTTGCTGGATACAGGGGGAGCCATTAAAAAGGCCTCCTGGTTCTTTGATGATGGTGCACCATTCATCGTGTATAATGCTGATATTGTTAGCAATATTGACCTGACGGACCTGTATAAGTACCATCTGTCCACCGGAAATATTGCTACTCTGGCTGTAAGGCGCAGAGAAACTACCCGGTATCTCTTATTCAATGACATGATGCAGTTGACCGAATGGCTGAATGCTACCACCGGGCTGCGTAAAATAGTACAGCTTACCTCTACTCCCCCTCAACCTTTTGCATTCAGTGGCATTCATGTGATAGAACCTGACATCTTTCAGTTATTGGACGATAAGGATGTCTTTTCCATCATTGACTCGTACCTCAGGATCGCAAAAAAGCGTTCGGTGGGCGGATATGTGGATGAAAGCACCTGCTTTGCCGATGCCGGGAAACTTGACAGTCTGGCTGAAGCGGGAAGAATAGCATGGGAAATTATACTTTAACTATCTGTTCATGGAATCATTTATAGAGCACCTGGCACAAATAATTAATCATCAGCCTGTTGAAGGGAATGAACTATGTATTGTATTGCCAAACAGGCGTGCAGGTTTATTCCTGAAACGTAATCTGGTGCCCCAAAATGGTAAACCCCGGTGGGTGCCCTCTATCATGTCAGTGGAAGACTTTGTTTTTAGTGTGAGCCGGCTTAAAGAACCCGATAATGTAACGTTGCTCGCCAACCTGTACAAGGCCCATTGCAATATCAGCGAGAAGGTAGTTTCCTTTGACAACTTCCTGAGCTGGGGAACGGAAATACTGAGAGACTTTGAGGAAACAGACCAGTATATGGTAGATCCTGACAACCTGTTTCATTACATCAGAGATGTCAAAGAAATTGATGTGTGGAAACCGGGTGAGGAACAGACGGAATTTGAAAAGAACTATATTGCTTTCTATGAGTCGCTCGCCGATCATTACACGGCGTTAAAAGAAATACTCCTTCATAATAACCAGGCATACCAGGGATTGGCAGGCAGGCAAATTGCTGAACAACCGCAGCTGTTTCTGGATGAATTACCCTGGAAGAAGATTATTTTTGCCGGATTTAATGCGCTCACTCCGGTACAATTAGTCATGATCAAATACCTGATTAAGGCCGGAAAAGGAGAAATTATTTGGGATGCTGACGAGTACTATCTTTCTGATGATAACCAGGAGGCAGGGTTGTTTCTCCGACAATACAAACAGGATAAGGAGCTTGGGCCATTTGTAACGGTTACCAATAACTTCAGCGGTAACGGTAAGAACCTATATACCTGTGGCATTCCGGGTAAGGTAGGCCAGGCAAGAATTGCAGGGTGTATATTAAATGAAATACCGCCTGAGAGCTATCAGAATACGGCCATCGTGCTGGCTGATGAGTCCTTATTGCTACCTGTACTGAATTCATTGCCCGAAGGTATCCATAAATTCAATGTTACCATGGGTTTCCCGTTAACTCAGGCACCTTTGTACTCCCTCATAGACTGCATCTTTCAACTGCACGTAAATGCCTTAAACGGTACTTCGGAGTACCCCTCATTTTACCATCAGGATGTAGTGTCAATACTGCAGAACAACTACCTGTACCGGATCATTGACCATAAAACAGCAAACGACCTGATTAACAAAATCAGGAAAAACAATTACTCCTACATCAACTTCAAGGAGATGCTATCCCTCAAAAGCGAAGCAGAGCTGCAACCCGTCAGAAGTATCTTTTCAGGCATTAAAAGCACCATCGGCATACTGACCCTTCTGGTAGAGATTATTGAAAAGCTAAAAGACACTAGCGGAGGAGTTGAAAGAGCTATGGAGGAAAATGAATCCGGTTTAGCGAAGAGAGTTGAAAGAGCTAAGGCGGTAAATGAGTCTGGTTTAGTGAAGAGGGTTGAAAATACAAACGAGGTAAATGAGCCTGGTTTAGTGAA
>JBAXYX010000273.1:0-3051 GCA_041670625.1 Lentimicrobiaceae bacterium
ACCTAAATGAATTTTGCTATAAATTCAATCGAAGATATTTTGGTGAAAATTTATTTGACAGGCTTATGATAGCATCAGTAACATACAAAAATCATTTTAGGCAATACAACGGATAATCATTTTTTTTTATAATCTAAACTTTGACTTACTGTTACACCAAAACCAAATCCAGTTCCTCCAACACGATACCCGACTTCACCATAACCACCTAAAGAAGCACCATCTCCCCATCCAATATTTATTCCTGCACCTAAAGGTATTCCAATGGGAGTCAGATTAAAACCAATACTAAATGCTCCATTACTTAGATTCCAAGTTATAAACTCTCCGCTCGGATCAGTATAAATAAGCGGGTTGTTTAGGCAATACACATACCCATTGTAATTCTGTGCTAATCCCGGCACCTGAATAAACCCATCCGGTGAAAGGAATCTGGCTATAACAGGGTCATATACCCTTCCATTCATATTAATCAGACCAAATTCATTATAATGTTCATGGCCTGTAAATCCTCTGTCAATGATGAAATCCGGGAGTGTTGTTGCATAATTAACCCATGTGGCCGGGTCACGCCTGTTTCCCCAGGCATCAAAACTCATCTCAAATTTCTGGCCATCACTCTCCCGGACCAATGAAGTAATACTACCTAAATGATCAGTAAAAACCCAATACCACTCTTTACTTATGGTTGAAGAAGAAATTTCAATGGCTGTCATACCCAAAAAAATAGCTATTAACAAAATGTTGCATTAACCTTGACCTCAACCTGTTAGCTGTTTAAGTTGCATTAGTGACTTGAATTTAGGAAATAAAAGCCTCGGTTTACCGAAGCTTTTGAATTGTATGTCATTTATTTAAACTAAGGATAATTTAATATCCAATTCATATTTGATAAATCAGGTTCGCTTATCTCATATCGTTTTAAAATACTATTACTCTTTCGTAATGAATCCCATGTAATATTATTATAGACTTTTTCGTCAATAATGAAAATTGTCACTTTTTCTTTTTTAAATCGTTCTAATTTCTTGTCTTTTAGCTGGTTGTCAAGAATTACATTTGATTTACCAGATAATATTTTAGTAGTTGCTAATGATTCTATTGGCAACAAAGTATCTGGTAATATGTAAGCACCACAAGCTATTATTGTGGTGGGTGAATTGTTTTTAACCCGAATCATATAGTATTGGTCAGGGACTAAATCGTCACAACCTCCTGACATTAAAATTATTGAAACAAATATTATTGCGATATTTTTCATATAAATGTGTTTTTATTTAATTTGAAAAAATTGGGATTCCTATAACACCAAACCAGTACCAAAATGATTTTGAGCGATATTCTTTTTGATGATTTGGTGCATCACCTAGTCGGCTTGCCCAAACCTCATACCAACAATTATTGTGGTAATCATCGCTACCAAACCAATAACTCAAACCGCTGGGAATAGCAACCTTAGTTATGTATAGTGGGCCTAAAATTCTACTTTGAATAGTATGTCCAAATTCATGCATATATGTAACGTCCCCTACTTCCAAATTTTTCGAATTAATATAAGGTCCGAATGTAAATCCCCAACCTTGAACACCAGGATCATCATCATTGACCAAAACCGTAAACCGTTTCCAATCAATATCAACATTATCTACATTTCCAGTAAGGTTTCTAAAATGAGAAGCGAGATTCCCTACTATTGTTTGTGGCGTTTCCCATCCTGGAATATGCAAAAACAAACCTGCATCAATTTTTATGGCATTATTTATTTTATTGCCAGGTGTTGTTGGGTCAAATTCTGCCCAATATCCTCTAAAATCATCACCGTAATTGTCCCATGCGTTTTGACGAGCGTTACTACTTGTTGGGTCTAATCCGCCCTCAAAGAAAGCTGTTTTTACAAGGTCTCGTTTTGATTTTACAACCGCTTTAGTTCCTTCCCATAAGAATGTGAAGATAGAACCAAAGATTTCACCACTCGGATCAGTATATTTCAGTGGATTGTTAACGCAATAACTATACCTATTGAAATTCTGCGAGAAATCCGGTGCCTGCATATAATTATCAGGTGAGAGCATACGGCCTAAAACGGGGTCATACATACGGCCGTTCATGTTAATTAGGTTGAATGCATAGAGATGTTCATGCCCGGTAAAACCCCGATCAAACAAAGGTTCAGGCAATGTACCGGTATAAGCCCTCCAAGTGGCCGGGTCTCTTCTGTTGCCCCATGCATCAAAGCTAAGCTCCTGCAAAAGATTGCCCTGTTCATCTGTAATGGTGTTCCATGAGCCAAGGTGGTCTTTGTGAATGTAGCGGAGGTTTTCGGTGCCATCGGGGTTTATAATGTGTATGGCAAATACTCCCATGGGTCCGCTGAGGTAGGTATGCTTGTATTGTTGCCCATTTTTAGTAATGTATTCGCATGCCCCTGCCCATACTTTATCAACTGTATGGTCCCCATCAGTGTATTGCTGCGAAATACGCTGTCTGTTATGCCCGTATTGTATCTGTAAGTTGTGAACACCTTCAATAATACTATCAATTTTATCGTAGCCATTATAGGATATATCCTGCCGGGGGCCGGTAAGAATAGGGTTTGCTGTTGTTACTTCTGTAATGGCATTAGGCCCATATCCATTAGTACCATATATGGCGTTATTATAAATTGCCTGATTATCGTTTCTTTTTAGAGTAATATTACCAAGCGCAATACCTTGAATTCCATTGTATGTATCATACTCATGATACCCTGTTTCTATACCATTAAGCTTAATGTACTCAAGCCTGTCAAGCCCATCGTAAGTAAAACTTTCAGTAAGTGAGGTATTGTTGGTTCTGTTTAACCATTTTTTTCTGTATTCGAGATTGCCAAGCCCGTACCAACCGTATTCAAGATCCTGAATGGGGTCGCTGCCTGATTTGGCTGTTTTTACTGTATAGGAGCGCATGGAAAGCGGGTAATAACTTTGATCAGTTACCAATCCGTTGCCGGTTTTGAACTTTGTAACCTGCCCCATCGGGTTCATATTCTCGGTTTTCCATAGTTGCTTATTG
>JBAXYX010000274.1:0-3038 GCA_041670625.1 Lentimicrobiaceae bacterium
ACCACCCACGCAGGGATTGCCGTTGAAATAAAGCCCTTGTTGAATGATATTCAAAATGCAGCGGATACCCTGATACTCATGAAGGGTATCTACGCTAATCCTGACAATAATCAGGGAATCTCTGTTGTTAACGGTGATATAGTCACCTTCACACCGGCATACCAGGCAGAAGGAGTACTGGAACTGCACTATTTCATTAGAGGAAGCGAAAGTCAATTAGTTTTGGCTACAGGGATAATATACGTGACCATCATAAAGCAGCCTTGTTATGATTCATTGACTGTAAATAATATCAATGCAGGAGTGAATGCCAATGGTTATTTATTTACCGACTTAATGGAAGTACCGGGCGACGAGTTAAGCAGATTTAATGAAATGATCCCTCATTACCGATTTCCGAAAGATGCCGCTACAGGAACCTTGTTTTCAAGTTCACTTTGGTTAGGAGGATTTGATATCAGTAATAATCTGCATATCTTTTCCAGCACATACTGTGGATTCCCCTATCAGGGAATGGATGTACAGGCAGGTCCGGTGAGCAATGTATATGACACATCATATTATCTTCAATTCGGTAGAACCTGGAAGATCAGCAAGGCTGAAGTGGAATTCCACCGGCAAAACTACTGGAAACAAGGTTACCAGCCTGTGGAAGCTATCCTTTCATGGCCGGGCAACGGTCATACCGATCTTGGACAGGGGGCACTACTGGCACCCTATTTTGACCGAAATAGTGATGGTGTTTACAACTGCATGGATGGCGACTACCCTCTTATCAGGGGTGATCAGAGCATCTTCCTGATGTTCAACGATGACCTTCCTCGTGCCGAAGAGCACGGGCTACCCATGAAAGCAGAGGTACATGCCATGGTTTACGGATTTGACCAACCTGCCGACACTGCCTTATCTCATACGGTATTTATACATTACGATATCATCAACCGATCAAACAACACTTACTACAACTCTTTGATCGGAGTATATACCGATCTGGATATCGGTTTTGCCAATGATGATTATTTGCGCTGCGATGTCACCAGAAATTCCTACTACGGTTATAACGGATTAGAAACGGATGGTAACGGACAAGCAGGGTCATATGGAAACAACCCGCCGGCCCAGTCGGTTACTATACTTGCAGGACCATTTAAGGATAACGACGGTTTGGATAATCCCAATGGCGGCTGCAATGAAAGCATTAATGGGCTGAACTATGGGAATGATGTTATTGATGATGAACGAACAGGACTGTCTACTTTTTGCTATACTCAAATGTTGTGGGGTGGTAGTTTTGAGCCTCAAGAATTAACACCTTCAGAATATTATGACTTTTTGAATGGCAAGTGGATGGACGGCACACGATTCATGTATGGTGGAAACGGACATCCTGAATTAGGCCCAGGGGTTGTCGGACCGGAATGCAACTATATGTTCCCAGGTGATTCTGACCCCCTCAACTGGGGTACTAACTGTGAATACCCGGAAGGCGGTTTCAATCAGGGTACTAAATTCTGGACAGAAGAACAAACCGGTAATAGGCCGGGTGATCGTAGAGGTTTGGGATCCTTGGGACCCTTTACCTTCAGCCCCGGACAAGTGCAAGAGATAGAAATTGCATACGTTACAGGTCAGGGAACTTCAGGCCCGGCTTCATCAGTAAATCAAATGCTCAGAAATATCGACAGCCTGCGCTATGCAGTAGCAAACGGGGAACTCATTCTCCCTAATAACGAACTGGACATTGCACCTGTTAAGCATAAGGAGTCCTTCAACATTTACCCTAACCCTGCATCAACCTTCATCACTATCAAAGGCATACAGGATGGTCAACCTGCCGGGTATTCCATTTACAACATGTATGGTACTTGCGTAAAATCAGGTAAATACCTGCGGAGCAGTCACCAGAATATAGATATCAGTACCCTGACTGCCGGCATGTACATCATTCGGCTGACTTCCTGCAACGGAACGGTGTCAGGCAAATTTATCGTACAATAGAAGAACATTTTTTGAATAAATACCCTACACATAATACCACCAGGAGCACAAAATGATGCTTTCCTGGTGGTATTTATTTTACTTTTGTCCTTCGAAACAGGGTTAATGCAGGCTCTGTTAATCAATGGTTTTGAGCAAATAAATGAATATTTCAAATAAGCTTCAGGAGTTTCAACGCGATTCACAGACACTACCTTTACAGAATGCTTCTGCTTTCAGGAAAATATTGACCTTCATTTACAAATTATTGGGTAGAAAGGTCATTGCCAAACTATTGATTAGTTCCAATAAATGTAACGGTTGTAATCGTTGTGTCAATGTTTGTCCGAACCATGCCATGAAAATCCGGTTCAAGAATCCACGAAGGAACCGACGGTGTAAAGGGTGTTTACTATGTGTATATGCCTGTCCGAAACAAGCCTTTGAACTACCTCTGAGCAGTCTGGTCGGAGCATTCCTTTTACTCTTTCTGCCCTATGAAGAATGGATTCTGAAACTCTTATCCTTTAATATTCCGGCAAACAAAATGACCTTTTCGTATCAAACTTTTGCGTTCATATTGTGGTGCATCGGTTATGCCATAGCAGTTTACGTGCTTGATAAATTAGTTTTCCTGTTAAGCACCCTCCCTGCTTTTAAGAGATTTGGCGAAGTGCCCACTGTGAAGAATATCCGTAAAAAGCTACACCCGGCACTGGTATTCCCTATTCTGGCGCCCATGAACCAGACAAACGAAAAAGATTTTATCGGTCATTAAAGCAGTTGATCTATCCTGATTATGCTAACCCGGGAAATAACGATCGATGGATAAATAGCTATATTTGTATCGAAAGTGTTATGCATAGCATTTTCAATCGGCCCCCGGAAATAACCATTTGGGGGATAAACGCTCCTTAAAAATCAACAAGATGAAAAACAGCAGAATGGATTATAACGAAGAACCTGAATCAGAAGATAAAAAACCGTCTGTCGACAAATTAATAGATTTAAAGTTCCTTAAAGAGCGGAAGATATTTCTATGGGGAGAAGTTGACGATGAT
>JBAXYX010000275.1:0-3015 GCA_041670625.1 Lentimicrobiaceae bacterium
CGTTGAAAGATAATGCAGGAGCCGGTTTAAGTGGTGACGGTAATATTGTTGTAGCGAATGCCGGTTGGTATCTGGTGGTTGTAAAAGCCGAGATCGTTGGCCGTAACATCGTTTACACCGTTGAGTTTAATAAACCTGAGGTCTATTTGACCGGTGATACAGCCGGCGGCTGGGATTTCTTTGATGAGACCAACAAGTTTACTGTTCCTGCAGATGGAGAAGGGTTCTTTACTTCCATTCCTTTAGTTGCTACAGGTGAGGTACGTATGTGCGTTAAACTGAAAGATGTTGATTGGTGGAAAACTGAGTTTATCGTTTTGGCAGATGGCCTTATTTCTTATCGTGGTACCGGAGGAGATCAGGACAAATTTACTGGTAGTGCAGGACAGAAAGCTTACCTGAACTTTATGACTGGTGAAGGAAAGTATGAGTAATAACATTTAATCAGGAAATGAATATGAAAAAGATAGCATTATATATGCTCATGCTGGCATCAGCATTGGTTGCTTGCGATGAGGACTTTAACGAAGATGTTGCTGCTCCGCAGAGTTGGGAACAGGAAGATGGTAAATCGGTTTCTTTCTCAGCTACGGCTGCTTCGGCAATTGATTTAGCAACGGTTACGACCGATTCGGTTGCTGTTTGTTCATTCACCGCTCCGCCGGTGAGTGAAGGGCAAACGATTACCGGGTTCGATCTGAGCTTTGACCAAAAAATACTTTTGAATCTAACGCCAACGGGTAAAGTTGCAACAGCCGATTTACAATCGGCTGTAACACAGCTTTTTGGCAAACTTCCGGAAGCGAGAACCATGAAAGGTGTTGTTCATGCATACATGAAGACGAATGGTCAGGTGTTCCGCGCTTCTTCCGATACGATTAATATTATTGTTACCCCGGTGGCTCCCGTTGGTGACATGGCTCTTCAATTATATGTACCGGGAGCGCATCAAGATTGGAAGCCTGAGTTGGCACCTATTATTTATTGTCAGAACTATGACATGAAGTATGATGGATATGTTAACTTTACAGCTGCCGATCAAGCGTTTAAGTTTACCGCTCAACCAAGCTGGGACGGTACTAATTACGGTAACGGAGGAGACGGAACTCTCAGTACCGACGCTAACGCTGGAAACATGAGTGTAACCGAAGCCGGTTATTACCGCTTAACTGCTAATTTAGCAACAACTCCTATGACCTATACGGTGACCAAAACTGTTTGGGGAATTATTGGTGATGCAACACCGGGTAGCTGGGATGCTTCAACTGATATGACTTACAATGCAACGACCGGTGCATGGACTGTAACGGCTGAATTAGCAGGAGGAGACATGAAGTTCAGAGCTAATAATGCATGGGATATTAGCTTAGGAGGTAATGCTAGTAATCTGACTTATGACGGCGATAATATGAGCATTGCTGAAAGTGGTACTTATTTAATTACCTTAAACTTAAGTGATCCTAAGGCTTATAAATGCACAATTGTAAAACAGTAATTACATACTGTTCAGTATAATGATCGGGGCTTCAACAGGTACACTGCTTGGAGCCCTGATTTTAAAATTTTAGTTTTATGAAGAGATATAAGTATTGGTTTTTATTATTAATCCCTTTTTTAATTGCTGCTTGCAGTGGTAGTGATGATCCTGTCATAGAACCACCGGTTGTTCTCAAAGAAGGTTTGAACTATTCTCCAACTGCTCCCGATGCGGATCAGGAGCTGACAATTACTTTTAAAGCAGGTAGTACTTCTGCTTTGTATAATTATGTTGGCGATGTTTATGTTCACATAGGCGTAATCGTTGATGGAAGCTGGAAGTATGTTCCTGCCGAATGGACGGAAAATATCTCAAAATGTAAAATGACAAAAGCGGCCGACAATGTGTGGAGTGTCAAGCTGTCTCCTACTGTTCGGCAATGGTTTGCTTCGGGTGAAACTTCCATTCAGAAACTGGGCATTGTGATTCGCAACGCCGATGGCAGCAAGAAGGGCTTAACTGATGATGACTTTGTTTCTGTTACCGATTCAAAATACAAGCCATTTACGCCTGCGGCTATTAAGTATGCTACCTTGCCTGCCGGAGTAAAGGAGGGAATTAATATTGTTAATAGTTCTACTGTTACGTTGGTGCTTTACGACAAGGATAAGAGTGGTAATCACAAAGATTATGCGCATGTGATAGGTGATTTCAATAGCTGGAAGTTGACAAATGATGATAAATCTCAGATGAATCGCGACGACGCTGCCGGCTGTTGGTGGATTACATTAAGTGGTTTGACGGGGACTAAAGAGTATGCTTTCCAATATTATGTAGGAACGGCGGCAGAAGGTGCCACGCGTCTGGCTGATGCCTATAGCAGAAAAATACTTGATCCGGATAATGATTCTTATATATCTTCTACTACCTATAATGAAGACAAGACGTATCCTCAAGGAGCTGAAGGCATTGTTTCCGTGTTTAAAACAGAACCGGATACTTACACGTGGAAGAATACTGCTTTCAAAATGAAGGATAAGGATGATCTGGTGATTTATGAGATGTTGTTGCGTGACTTCACTGCTTCGGGTGACCTCAACGGAGCTAAAGATAAATTGAGCTACCTCAAATCTTTAGGGGTAAATGCCATTGAATTGATGCCCGTACAGGAATTCGACGGCAACGATAGTTGGGGCTATAATCCTTGTTTCTTCTTTGCGCTCGATAAAGCGTATGGAACAGACAAGATGTATAAGGAGTTCATTGATGCATGTCACGGAGAAGGTATTGCTGTTATTTTTGATGTGGTTTATAATCATGCCACCGGCTCACATCCGTTTGCTAAACTTTATTGGAACAGTGCAACGAACAAAACGTCTGCTCAGAATCCATGGTTTAATGTGGATGCACCTCACCCTTACAGTGTGTTTCATGACTTCAATCATGAATCTCCTTTGGTTCGTGCTTTTGTAAAACGGAACCTTGAATTCTTGCTAAAAGAGTATAAGATTGATGGTTTCCGCTTTGACCTGACGAAA
>JBAXYX010000276.1:0-3008 GCA_041670625.1 Lentimicrobiaceae bacterium
GACCAAGTTATTGAGGAGTTTGATAGTAAGCCCAACTTGAAGCGGGCAAAGGAAATTAGGAGTTAAATAGTAAGCCATACTTGTAGCTGACCCAATAAACTAGTCAGTAATATCATTGGCTGGCGAGGTAAATGAATTAGTTCTTTTAAAGAATCTTGAAGTTAAATTGTAGGCCCGACTTGAAGCTGACCAAGTTAATGAGAAGTTAAACAGTAAGCCAAACTTGAAGCTGACCAAGTTATTGAGAAGTTAAACAGTAAGCCAAACTTGAAGGTGACCAAGATAATGAGGAGTCAAATAGTAAGCCGTACTTGTAGCTGACCCAATAAACTAGTCAGTAATATCACTGGCTGGCGAGGTAAAAAAATTAGTTCTTTTAAAGAATCTTGAAGTTAAATTGTAGGCCCAACTTGAAGCTGACCAAAGTAATGAGAAGTTAAACAGTAAGCCTAACTTGAAGTTGACCAAGTTATTGAGGAGTTTGATAGTAAGCCCAACTTGAAGCGGGCAAAGGAAATTAGGAGTTAAATAGTAAGCCATACTTGAAGCTGGCTAAGTAAACTAGTCAGTAATATCATTGGCTGACAAAGTAAAATAATATTTGTAATGAAGAAATTGACTAATCCATTTGTAAAAAATGACGGGTATCATTGTTTTGGTTGCTCACCTGATAACCCCATCGGACTTAAAATGGAATTTCAGGAAGAAGGAGAATACATAACTGCCGAATGGGATCCACAGGCTTATTATCAAGGTTGGTGTAATACCCTTCATGGAGGAATCCAGGCTACCATGCTGGACGAAATAGCCAGTTGGTTGGTTTTTGTGAAGTTGAATACATCAGGGGTAACTGCTGAAATGGAAGTTAAGCTGCGCAAACCGGTGAAAACAAACGAAGGAAAGTTATATCTGAAAGCTAAACTACGTGAAATGCATAGGAATATAGCCATAATTGATACCTGGCTGTTTAACAATCAGATGCAGTTGTGTTGTGAAGCAGTGATGCATTATTTTACGTATCCTGAAAAGATTGCAAAAGATAGATTCTGGTACCCTGGTAAGGAAGCTTTTTATAACAGTGACAATAAATAATAAAGTGAAATGAAGTATATTCTCATGTTACTTGCATTATTGAACTTCGTTTCCTGTACAAAAGGAGAAGACAATACTGATGAGGATATATCTGATTATAAAACATTCACTTCTGTTAATGAATTGACCAATCTGCTTGATTCCCTGTCAGGATTAGCTGATAATCATAGGTTAACAGCTTTATGGGACAGCCTGGTAATCCATAAACAAGTACCCTTTATTCTGGGCGATTCTGTGGCTTTCCTTTATAAGGGAGATACAACTACAAATTCTGTAAAATGGGCAGGCGACTTCAATGGATGGAATCCTGAACAGCAGGATTATAGCGGCAAAAGAGTAGGCTTAAGTAATATCTGGATGGTAGAGAAGTCTTTTCCGCTTGATGCAAGACTTGATTATAAGATTGTTGTAGATGGTCAATGGAGACTTGATCCTGTAAACGACCTGATCCAATACAGTGGATTTGGTCCTAACTCTGAGTTGCGTATGCCTGAATGGGAATTTCCACAAGAAACCATATTGATTGATGGTGTTTCAAGGGGCACCTTATCGGGTAACATAAGCATATTGAGTTCAACTGATAACCTGGGCTATAAAGTGAATTATAGGGTTTATACTCCGGCAGGATACAAGAATTTAAGTGACTTGCCGGTTATTTATGTAACTGATGGACAGGAGTATTCCGATGACAGGCTGGGTGCAATGCTGATAGTATTGGATAATATCATCTACCAGCAGAAAATTGAACCTTGTATAGCAGTGTTTATTGACCCGAGAGATCCTGATAATCTGTCAAACAACCGAAGAATGACTGAATATGCTGCGAATATCCGATTCGCCAACTTTGTTGCTGATGAATTAGTCCCTCAGATAGATCTTAACTATAAAACTAATGCTTCGCCCGATAAACGTGCTATACTAGGCACATCGATGGGTGGATGGAACTCCGCATTCTTTGGGTTGAAAAGAAGTGATAAATTTCACTTGATAGGAATACATTCACCCGCTTTTGATCAGAATATTATACAAGAATACAGCCTGGTTGAAAAACTGCCTCTCAAGATGTTTATGAGCACCGGAGTTATATACGATACTCAGGACCGCGCCCGGGCAATGAAAGTAATACTTGATCAAAAAGGTTACCCTTTAAATTACGTTGAAGTCAATCAGGGGCACTCCTGGGGCAACTGGCGTGCATTAATTGAGGAGCCGCTGGTGTATTTCTTCGGGAAATAAACTGATCCGGAAATGTATTATTTCGGTCAACCACCTGATTTGTAGTATTGTTTCATTGAAAGAGTTGACTTGCTTCATTGAAAAATCAGCTTGTCGAACTGGTGAAATCAGTAGAGAATAATCTAAACCTAATATTTGCTTCTTCGGAGAATACTCTAGCAACATTCATAGAGAAACCTGAGCTTTCGAAATGTTTTATTCATGTGGAAACTAATCCCAAAAAATGTTTCATTGATGGGTAAACTGATGCTTAGTACAGCTCATTTGGCGATTAGCTGATCCTAATATTTATGCTGATCGATGAGAAACATGATCTATAGAATTGCTTCAATGATGGATGAACTGATGCTTAGTATAGCTCTATTGAAGGTTAGCTGATCCTAATATTTATCCTGATCGATGAGAATCATGATTCATAGATTTGCTTCAATGATGGGTAGACTGATGCTTAGTATAGCTCATTTGGCGATTAGCTGATCCTAATATTTATGCTAATCGATGAGAAACATGATTCATAGAATTGCTTCAATGATGGGTGAACTGATGCTTAGTATAGCTCTATTGAAGGTAAGCTGATCCTAATATTTATGCTGATCGATGAGAAACATGATCTATAGAATTGCTTCAATGATGGGTAGACTGATGCTTAGTATAGCTCATTTAGCGATTAGCTGATCCTA
>JBAXYX010000277.1:0-2968 GCA_041670625.1 Lentimicrobiaceae bacterium
CCGTGCTAAGTTCATATTTAATCCGTGCTAAGTTTTTATTTAGTCCGTGTTCAGTTTTTATTTGATCCGTGTTAAGTTCTTATTTAACCCGTGATAAGTTTTTATTTAATCCGTGTTAAGTTCTTATTTAATCCGTGTTTACTCAAAATTTGAATGAATGGTAAATAAGGGTTGGCAGTGTAACTATCAAGTTTTTGGGTATAACGGTCGTGACCTCCTTTTGGACTTAATAGCGCTATTTCTTGAACATCGGTCAATTTTAATAGTTATGCATAGAGCGACTGTCCGGTAAAATATGCATTTTTGCCCTACTAATTTTTACCGGACAGCAATAATAAAATATTAACAGTGACCTTTAAGAACCACAGTATTTGGAATTGTTGGTGATTAAACTGTAAATCCTTATCCATCGGGTTATTCACAAAGAACATTTGTGAAACACTTTTTATTTTGTTACCGGTTGTGTACTTTTGTTCGGGTTTCAGATGATGAATTATTATTTATGAATAAGTGAACCACTATGATTGTTTGATGGTTTAATCAATAGATGTTTAAAATATTAAAACAATGATCGATTTAAAAATCAGTACCCGTGGGCTCGATGGTTTTATTGCAAAAGGCTCTTTGGAAGCTTTTACTAGTGAATTAGTACGTCATCAGGAAGCTTTATTGCATAAAACAGGTAAAGGAAATGACTTTTTGGGATGGCTTAATCTGCCGGACGAAATTGATCAAGACCTGCTGGAATCAATTGAGAATGATGCTCGATATATTTCAAGAGTAGCAGATATATATGTAGTTATAGGTATTGGTGGTTCTTATCTGGGGGCTCGGGCAGTGATTGAAGCACTTCAAAATAATTTTGCTTCGCTGTTGTCGCATGACCATCGGGCGAAACCGTTGGTAATCTACGCCGGCAATAACTTATCGGAAGATTACCTTGCTGATTTGATGAAGGTGCTTGATCAACGGGATTACGCTTTGACGATCATCTCAAAATCAGGAACCACTACTGAACCTGCTGTGGCTTTTAGAATTCTGCGCAGGCATCTTGAAGATAAGTATGGAAGGGAAGAAGCCCGCAAACGCATAATTGCTATTACTGATCAATCGAAAGGTGCACTTAAAAGACTCGCTACTGCCGAAGGTTATAAAACGTATGTAGTGCCTGATAATGTTGGAGGGCGGTACTCGGTACTTACTCCTGTAGGGCTACTGCCTATTGCTGCTGCCGGATTTGATATTCGTCAGTTAATAGCGGGTGCCAGGGCAATGAAGGAAATAGTGACCACTGCCCGTACTATTGATGACAACCCGGCCTTTAAATATGTTGCAGCTCGTAATGTTTTATACAGAGGTGGCAAACCGGTGGAGGTGATGGTTAACTATCAGCCGTCGCTTAACTACATCACTGAATGGTGGAAACAGCTTTTCGGCGAAAGCGAAGGAAAGCAAAACAGGGGTATTTTCCCGGCAGGAGTCAGCTTTACCACTGATCTGCATAGCATGGGGCAATATATACAGGAAGGACTTCGCATATTATTTGAAACGGTACTGACTATTGAACAACCTCAAAAAACCCTTACAGTGCCGAATGAGGAAGATGACGCCGATGGGCTGAATTTTGTTGCCGGTAAGAGGTTACATTTGGTAAACAGGGAAGCTGAAAGAGGTACCCTTTTAGCTCATATGGACGGCGGGATCCCAAATATTATAATCAGCCTGCCACAGGTAAATGAATTTATGCTCGGGCAATTATTGTATTTCTATGAGTTCTCATGCGCTCTTTCAGGGTATGTACTCGATGTTAATCCGTTCGACCAACCCGGCGTGGAAGCCTATAAGAAGAATATGTTTGCACTGCTCGGAAAACCCGGCTATGAAAAACAAACTCAGGAATTGCGTAACAGGCTTGATATATAGGCTGGTGCGATGAGCATGGTGTTGTGAGTTGACGGTAATTGTTTATGAGCCTGAATGCCGGAACCCCTTGGATAAGTATAGAACTTAGAAACAATAAAATATAAAAACTGAAAAATGGATAGTAAAAACTTGTTGATTAAATACATGGTTGAATCTTTTGAGCAGGAACATGTTCAAAAGCCACAGAAGAAAGAAGGAGGCCCTTTTATTACGATCTCACGTGAACATGGTTGTATGGGTAATACATTTGCCATTATGCTTCGTGATGAACTTGCTAAAATGGGCTATTCCTGGCGTATTATGAACAAGGAGATTATTCAGGAATCAGCCAAAGAGTTGAATATGGATCCTCATAAAGTGATGAATATATCTCAAACTGACAGAACTCAGGTGGATGAAGTGCTGCATTCACTTTCAACCAGGTATTACAAGAGTGACAAAAAGATTATGAAGACTATCTCATCTGTAGTATTAGCGGCTGCCAATGAAGGAAATACCATTATTGTGGGCAGGGGAGGAGTAGTTACAACAAATGGGATGCAACCATCTATTCACCTAAAACTTTATGCTCCTGTTGAATGGCGGTTACATTCGCTCATGGAGAGGTACCATGCAGCAAGAGAACATATGCTATCAGAAATAACTACTATTGATCACAAAAGGCATAAATTAACCAGGGATGCCATGAAAGGCTATGAAAATGTTGATGATTACTATGATTTGCAAATCAACTGTAGTACCATTAACCCAAAGCACATGGTAGCGATGATTATTAAACTGATGGAAGAAAGGAATATGCTTGTAAAATAAGCATATTCTATTACTATGCATTTTTCACCCTGTCGCTTGTATGGTCATCTCGTGGCTTTCCTTATTTCACAGCTACCATGATAGCAGCCGCACCTAACATTAATGGGTTGCTTGTGGTTTTGGTGAAACCGGCGTTTTTAAGCAGTGTTGACAATTCAGTAAGTGAATAGTAATGGTTTGCTGAATAAGCCAGGTAATGATAGGCCGGGAAGTTGCCTGATATTAAACCACCTAA
>JBAXYX010000278.1:0-2963 GCA_041670625.1 Lentimicrobiaceae bacterium
AAAAACTTTTTGCGTCCCCATACACCAAACAATTTGGCGATATGCTTATCGGTATCGGCAATCAGGGGGAAGGGCAATTGATGCTTAAGCGCGAACTTTTGGTGTGATTGATCATGGTCGGGACTGATACCGATAACATTGTAGTTATGGGCCAGCAGGGTGTCGTAGTTATCACGGAGATTACATGCCTCGGCTGTACAGCCGGGCGTCATATCTTTCGGGTAGAAGTATAATACCGTCTTTTTCCCTCTGAGGGTATCCGGGTTAACAGGATTGCCCTTGTAATCTGTTGCTTGAAATTCAGGCGCTTGGTCGCCCGGTTTTAAATGGATCATAATTCACTGGTTTGATGGTTAAATTATAGAACGTTACTTTTTTAGGATATAATCCTGTTCATAATACTTGCAAAAGGATTTTAAGCCGCATGACGGGCATTTGGGGCTACGGGCCACACAAATATACCTTCCATGCAAAATAAGCCAGTGATGAGCGATATTGAGTTTGTCGTTAGGAATATATTTTACCAGTTGGTTTTCAGTTTCAAGAGGAGTCTTTGATTTTACGCTTAATCCTATACGGGCTGCTACCCTGAATACATGGGTATCAACTGCCAGGGCGGGGATGTTAAAGGCTACGGAAGCGATCACATTGGCCGTTTTACGGCCTACGCCCGGAAGCTTTTGCAGTTGGGTGATATCTTCCGGTATGGCACCGTTAAACGATTCCACTACCATTTTTGCCATGGCTGTCAGGTGTCCGGTTTTACTGTTGGGATAGGTGCAGGAACGGATCAGGTTCAGCACCTCGGCTTCAGAGCCTGCCGCAAGTGAATAGATATCAGGGAATTTTTCAAAAAAAAGGGGGGTGATCATATTGACCCTCTTATCCATACACTGGGCCGATAACATCACCGCTACCATCAGTTCATAGGGATTGTGGTAGTGCAGTTCAGTTTCTGCAACAGGCATGTTTTGCTCAAACCAATCAATAACGGCTTTGAACCGCTGTGAACGCGAAAGCTTTTGGGTCATGAAATGAAATTGATCAGCACAAATATACAAACCTTGCGCTGAAAATCCTTTTAATAAAAATTAAAGTAAATCAGGCTTTTCAATGTACAGAAGATGCAGGGCATAGAGTGCTTTGGTCAACGCCGGGCCCCAGTGTTCAGGAAAGTTGCTGCATAGGGTGTGAACCGCATTTTCTTTGGAACTGTGCCTGTTTTTCTGATACAGCGTTATAAAATCTTTCATGTCCTGATAACAATCGGCAATGCACTCAGCCAGACTTGATTTCTCAGCTTCAGTATCGGCATCAAAGGGATTTGCACAAATCCAAAAAGAATCATCAGGATATAACTTGTTTTTGATGGTATTGAAGATACTTTCCCATTCTTCCTCCAATACATAGCGTTCATTCAGCTCTTCATTTTCGGGAATCACATCCTTTACCAATTCTCCTTTAAGATAGAGCAGGGGTACGATGCGACGGTAATACGTTAGGACATCGCTTTTTGTGTATTCACCGACTTTTTCAGTAAATAAGCAAAATTCATTGGCTACTGTCAGCGTTTCAAGGACTTGCCTGGAGTACACGGGATCGGTTTGTTCGTTCACTTCTTTATGAATTGGTATAGCAAAGATAAAAAAAATCTCAGAGACTGATATACATTTTATTATTTATTCATATATTTACAAAAAAAAGCTTTATGGAGAAGCTCTTATTGAAAAGAACCATTACTGATGTCTGTAAACGGATTAAGCAGGAAACGCTTCAGAGTTTGCGTAGTGAGATAGCCGATTACCAGGAAAGTGCTAATCAATACGGACAGGCAAAGGACCGTTATGATTCATTCAGGGAGCAAGTGGCCAATAAGCGTGATATGCTGGTGCAGCAGTACCAGAAAGTACAGGAAGAAATTAACCTGCTTGACCGCATTAACCTGGAGCGCGAGTGTGAATACGGGGGATTCGGCTGTGTGGTCGTTACTCCGTTGCAAAAGGTTTTCATTTCAATAGGCATAGGGAAAATTACCCTGGATGACGGCTCCGTTTATTATGCCATTTCGGCTGTAGTACCTTTTGCAAAAGCAGTGAAAGAGCATAAGAAGGGTGACCATTTTGAATTTAACGGGAAGAAGATGGAAATAATTGATCTCTTTTGACTTCTTCGTTTGGGTAGCTATTTATATTCAATTATTTCAGGTTTATCAATCAGGTTTTCATTCAGGGTATGTCCCGGCACATCGGAGAGCTGGCCGCTAAAAGCCTGTATGCCGTCAGGATGTACCGGGTACCAGTTTAACGACAGTTGGATCGTTGAAAAGATCAGGTTTTCATTCCTGAGCCTGATTCCTGCTCCTAATGCCGGATAAATGGTCTGATTGACAAAATTTTCATTCTTTTTGGCCAATACGGCGACTTCCATATACCAGAATGCAGCAAACCTGAAGCCCATAAAATAATAGGGTGTAAAATTGACCGATTCAAATCGTCCCCGTATACGTTGGTATCCAGTAAGTTCATATTTATTGAATAAATGCCATAACGGGTCGCCATTCATGGAAATAGTGCCGGGCACTGTTCGGCTGATGCCCGTGATGTAGCTGATACTGCTAAAGTTCCGGACCCTGAATTTACCCATATTTATTAAAGGGGAAATCAATTGAAAGTCAGTCTTAAATACCCCGTCTTCCATAAGCCCTTTTTGGAAGTATCCACCCAATTGTGCCTGTAAATGCATGAGTCCGGCATTTCGGATCGGAAGGGTCACTCCTGATTTCAGGGCAGAATATACCCTGTGGTCAAGCTCGGAATGCTCATACCCCAGAATCAGTTCTGCATGATACCCATAGGGTATATCTTCCGTACGGCCGTAACCATAAATCATATTCGACTGATAGAACTCGCTTCTTAAAATATGGAAGGCGGTAAGTGTACGGGTAACGGATACCATGGGCGGCA
>JBAXYX010000279.1:0-2921 GCA_041670625.1 Lentimicrobiaceae bacterium
GAATTGACTTAGTTGCATTTTGTTCATGGCGAAAAGCTCTCAAAAGAGAGGATGATTTATTTAGTATTAGTATTTTATTTAGAACAGGAGTTCAGGTAGAGCTCCGGGTTTAGTTTTACCAAGGTGTGTGTAAGCAAGTGGAGTAACTTCCCTCCCACGGGGAGTACGCATTAAATAACCTTCCTGGATCAGGAAAGGTTCATATACCTCTTCAATGGTACCCGAATCTTCACCTACGGCAGTAGAAATAGTTGTAAGACCGACAGGCCCTCCCTTGAATTTGTCAATAATGGTAGTTAATATTTTATTATCCATTTCATCAAGCCCATTTATATCTACCTGCAGGGCTTTAAGACTATATTGTGAAATGGCCAGGTCAATAGAACCGTTTCCCTTTATTTGTGCGAAGTCGCGTACCCGCCTTAGTAACAGGTTAGCAATACGGGGGGTGCCCCTGCTTCGACGTGCTATCTCATTAGCAGCGTCATAAGTAATGTTAACTTTGAGGATGCTGGCTGAGCGTTCAATGATATGATGAAGGGTGGCAGCATCATAATAGGAGAGCCGTGCATTGATACCAAAACGAGAACGCAGTGGCGCTGTCAGTAAGCCTGACCGGGTAGTGGCGCCAACAAGAGTAAATGGATTGAGCGAAATCTGAACACTTCTGGCATTTGGACCCGTTTCAATCATGATATCAATCCTGAAATCTTCCATTGCCGAATATAGATATTCCTCAACAACAGGGCTTAAACGGTGAATCTCATCAATAAACAGCACGTCATTCGGTTCAAGGTTTGTCAGAATGCCGGCAAGGTCACCCGGTTTATCTAATACCGGACCCGAAGTGATGCGGATGTTAACCCCTAATTCATTTGCAATGATATGTGACAGGGTCGTTTTTCCAAGCCCGGGAGGCCCATGTAATAACACATGATCAAGTGATTCACCTCTTAACCTGGCAGCTTTTACAAACACACGCAAATTTTCAACAACACTTGGCTGCCCTGCAAAGTCGGAAAAATCAGAAGGCCTTAGTACCTTCTCTATTTCCCGTTCTGTAGGACTGAGTTGATCGAATGATGCATCCAGGTTTTTATTCATTGTACTGTTTAATAGTGTGCAAAGTTACTAATATTATTGAAAATACCTCTTTAAAAGAAGGCTTTACATGCCCAATTTCAAAGGGATAGACAAATTGTATCATAGCTGCATTTCAGGTCAATGACAAGCTGGTGGGTAGGTATACATCAAACGTTGAACCTTCATTTTCTCTTGAGTAAGTAGAAATTTTGCCTTTGTGATTTGTAATGATTTTATGGCATAAGGCAAGGCCAGCTCCAATTCCCGGATAAGTTGCCTGGTCATTTAACCGTTGAAATATAAAAAAGATTTTATCAGAATATTCATTTCTAAAGCCTATACCATTGTCAGTAAAACGAATGCGGTAATAACAGCCGGTAGTATTGATTGGGCTATCTGCTACAGAAAGGCCATCTAACTTGGTGCATTCTATGGTGATAATTGGTTTTCGCTTGCAAAATTTAAGTGAATTGCTCAAAAGATGAAAAAACAATTGACTTATCTGTACAGGATCACAGTTAATAGTAGGCAGTTGATCTATTTGTATCATAGCATTCTTTTCATCGATAACTTTTCCCAGGTCAATCATCACTTGTTGCGCAACATGGTTCAGGTCAGTCCATTGAAGTTTGGATTGATCCATGTTAAGCTGTGAATACTTTGTTATAGCTATAATCATTTCAGACATACGTGAAGCTGCATCCCTGATTTTAACAACCTCAGCATTTAAAACAGCATCATCAGTGTGTTCATTAAGTACCTTATTTGCGAACATCTGAATTTTACGAAGTGGTTCCTGTAGATCATGACTGGCAATAAAAGTAAATTGCCTGAGTTGCTCATTAGCTTGTTGCAGTTCTTTGATATAGTTGTTTATCTGTCTTCTTGCTTTCACATGTTCATCAACATTATGAGCAATTAAAATAACGCCATAGATGATTCCCGGATTATTTTTTAAAGGAATCATGTAATTATTAAAGTATTGATGAGAGAACGGCTCCAGATATTCTCTATCATACACATATTCACCTTTTAAGGCCTTATTTAGCAATAGAACGAAATCGTCGTAATTGAGATCAGTAAATATTTCATTAAAGTGTTTCCCAATGATTGAACTATCTGTTTCTGTAGTAGCGTAGAACATCCTATTGGCTGAAACAACCTGTAACTTGTCGTTGAAAGTTACTACAGAATCTAGAAGTGCATTGTAGATGGTATAAATGTATGTTTTTTGTTCTTCAACCTCTACATTGCGTTCATTCAAGAGTTCTATATTGTTTTTAAGCTCTTCCTCTACAAGCTTGATTTTGGTAATATCAATGGCATTAAGAGTAATGCCATCATGGAATTTTGATATATAAATCTCATACCAGCTTACCTTGTTAGCTTCATTCGTAAAACTATACTGAAACTTTTCAGCTTTACCGGTTTCAGTGACCGCCAACAGGTGGTTATAGAAATGAATGTCTCTTAGTAAGGAATTAAGTTCAGAGACTCTTTTGCCTAGGATTGTTTCAGGCATATCGTCTCCTAAAATGCTAAGATTGCCACTGGCAAATACTACCATGAAATCTTCAAGATCACCTTTTTCATCGCGTATTGCTTCATAGGTAAGAATAAGACTGGGAATAGTATCAAGCAGTGATTGCAAAAAGGCTTGCGATTGAGCCAGTGATTTATTAGCTATTTCCAGGCTGATATTTGATTCCTCATAATTACTTTGTAATTGTTTACTAATAATAAGTTGCCTTAAAATGGAAAAGTAACTCAGTAATAAGATCAATATAAATAGTCCAATCAGTAATAGGAAAATAACAGGAGTTGATCCCATTAGTTTA
>JBAXYX010000280.1:0-2906 GCA_041670625.1 Lentimicrobiaceae bacterium
CAATCCTTCTATCCACAATTTGCTTGTCAGTAACCCCGACAAGATTACCTCCATTAACTACCATACGAGTTGGCCGGGTTATGATCCGATGTACAACCAAAACCCGACAGATCCATCAGCAAGGGTTACTTATTACGGGGTAAGCAGCGTTCCTCATTCTGTATTAGATGGCAATTTCTTCAGCGGTCATCCTGGTGATTGGAACATTACTACTGTAAATCAACGCTATGCTGTGCCTTCACCTTTTACAATGAACATTAACCAGCGGTTATCGGCAACCAATGATACCCTTTTTGTTACGATGATGATTCAGGCTACCGAAACCGTTACCGGTCCAATTACCGCCCACACAGCAATCATTGAAAAACACATTCATTTTAATACACCTCCGGGTTCAAATGGTGAAAAGGATTTCTACAATGTCTTGAAAAAGCTTCTACCTACTAAGAATGGCGTGGCACTGCCAACCCCGATGATGCCCGGAGAGTATGTGATACTCGAATCATACTGGGTACTGGCCAATGTGTATGACGTCAATGAACTGAGCGTGGTTGGTTTCATACAGAACCCTACCTCCAAGGAAGTTCATCAATCGGCAAATCTTATGACTGAACCAATAACCGCTCTGCATAATAATGATGTAGAATTAATACAGTTCTCAAACATGATTGATCGCTACTGCCATAATTTCATTATCCCACAGGTTGAAATCCGTAATAACGGTAATAATCCTCTCACCAGCCTCGAAATTAACTATCAGGTTAATCAGGAAGAAATCCAAACTTACCAATGGACCGGCAACCTTCCATTCCTTGGCAAAGCTCAAATTGCATTACCCCAGGTTGATTTCACTATGCAGGATGAAAATATTTTCAAATTATATGTATCACAGGTAAACCAGGCAGGCGACGAGTACACTTCAAACGACACTCTGGTGCATAACTTTAGCAAAGCCATACAGGCAGGTCACAATGTTCAGTTAAAGTTACGCACTGACAACGCCCCATCAGAAGTAACGTGGACTATTCTTAACAGTGCCGGCACTACTGTAGCATCCGGTGGCCCATACGCGGAACCGGGTATCATGTATACTGAAGATATTGTACTGCCTGATGTTGATTGTTATGAGTTCTACATCTATGATTCTGGAGGAAACGGTCTGTGCTGTGGCAATGGAACAGGATTTTTCCGCTTGTCTTCCGAATCAAATACAATAGCCCAGGAAACACAGTTCGGATATGAGGTTGCTGCCCAGTTTGATGTAGTCAACGTTGGTATTGACAATCCTTCTGCAACAGAATCCTTTAGCGTATATCCCAACCCTGCCACTGATCAGCTTTGGGTGGAAGTGCCTGCTGCAATCGTTCCTTCAACTGTTACCATTATAAATCAATCAGGTCAAAAAGTATTCGAAACCAATACTACCGGTCGAAAAATAGAAATTAATACCGCTTCATGGCCTGCAGGTTTATATATTGTCAGAATGGAAACGACTCAAGGAATGTTCTTGAACAAAATTAGCATTCTGAAATAAGGTCCTGTCCGTTATTGATCCAGTCAGTTAATGATCCAGTCAGTTAATGGTCCTGTCTGTTAAAAGTCCTGTTCATTAAAGGTCCTGATTATTATGAGTTATCAGGAATCATTCAAATATTAAATGCCAAACCGGTAAATGAGCCATCTGAATTTGAGGATCATTTACCGGTTTTTTTAGGCTAATTAGGGACTGCTAAAAAGCTCAACACTTCACTTCACATATAAAAGCTCAACACTTCACTTCATATATAAAAGCTCAACACTTCACTTCATATATAAAAGCTCTACGTTTGACTTCATATATACTAGTGTCAGGCTTTTATTAGTGACCTATTCTAACCGGTCTTTAAAGCTATGATTCACTCATGCATGGCACTTACCTGATACGTGGCCAATCTTTAGCGGAACGCCATTAGTGAACTCTGAACTCATAGTAGTATAACTTTATCATTTATCGAATTAATATTGTTGACCTCTTTAGTATTACTTTTGCAGAATTGTAATCCATCAAACATCGCTATATCATGATATTCAATATTCAACCGGGGCACAAATATATCCAGTTAAACCAGTTATTAAAGCTCCTTGGACTGGTTGAAACCGGCGGTGAAGCTAACCAGGTGATTACCGATGGTGAAATTGAAGTAAACGGCCAAACGGAAACTCAAAAGCGTAAAAAGCTTTACCCCGGTGATGTGGTAATATGGGATCAGGTAAATATTTCGATCATCGAAGAGGAAGATGATTGATTAATTTCGAAGTTTAGGATGATTGATTAATCAAACAGCCGTATCTTTCAATACTTCCTTAAAGCCAACAGAGCTACTAAAAACCCTTACATCTTCCTTAAAACAAACAGAGCTACTATAAACTTTGACATCTTCCTAAAAACCAACAGAGGTGCTAAAAACCTTGACGTCTTCCTTAAAACCAACAGAGGTGCTAAAAGCCTTGACATCTTCTGTTTTGGACTATCATAGTTTTTAGCATAGCACATCCATTACTGAACAACCCTATTTTTTCTTACTCATGTATAAGTTTGAAATAATGGCTGAACGATAGAAAATACTATATTTGCAATCGATATGCAATTGCATTCCTATCGTAATACCAAGTTGATTTGTAATACCTAGTTAACTCGTAATCCCTGGTTGATTCGTAATCCCTGGTTGATTCGTAATACCTAGTTTATTTGTAATACCAAGTTAATTCGTAATACCAAGACTAATCCCCAGTAAAATGAAAAAAAACGCACTCCTTATCGTGTCTCTTCTTCTAACATATTGCACTCTCAGCGCTCAAACCAATGATTTTTATGATGATGCGCCCCAATCAGGATTGACCATGAGCTCACTTGTGGTTGAAGGTGA
>JBAXYX010000281.1:0-2883 GCA_041670625.1 Lentimicrobiaceae bacterium
GAGTGAAGTTTTTTAAAGCATAAGGTAATTCATAATATCAGAACTGGAATGAGCCAGAGTGAGTGCAGTGTAGGTTAATTAGTTTGTTCGTACGAATATTTTTTCGCACTTATTTAAAAATTAAAATCATAAAAACTTGCATTTTCATTATTTACTTTATATATTAGCCCCCGAAATAATACTTATATTTATGCATCAAGCCTTATATATAGCATTATTAGCAAAGGGAATAGTCCATCCCATGCATATGCATATGCCTTTGAAATATGCTGTAAATGCGACAAATGGCGATGTGTTAAAGCTGCAGTTTTTCTATTGCACTCCTTTTTATGTTCACCTGATTTAAGTTACAGAATCTGACTGTACAAAATATGTGCAGACAATAGTTCATTTATATTTTACAGAACCATTACAAATCCATAATTAACAAAGAAAAAGCAATTATGAAAAAAAAAACCATCCTCCTTTTTCTTGCCCTAATCCTTGTGGCAGGAGTGTTTAATGCGTGTAAGAAAGACCAGCAAAAAGCAGAGCAAACACCTTCCGGCCTTAGCGACAATGAAGTTGTTGATAAAATCAGGAACTTTAAAACCTCGGGCACTTCAGGTAATAGGAACGCCGATGATGTTAGTATTGATGAAGCCCTTTGGTATATTTCTACTACCGCCAATTACACATACAGCGACCTCACTGCCGAAAATGAAAAAACATGGGTTGATACCTGCCTTATCAATATTTCGCTTACAAATAGTAAGGTAAGTCTAACCGAAGTTTATGCAAAATATGAACTGTTGGTTGATAGCCTGCGCACATTTTATGCTGCTAAAAATGAAGAAAATAAGCAGTTCCTAACCGTTAGCCTCCAACCTGTTTCAATGGACGACTATAATCTGGTTTGTAAAGCAAGTGCAGTTTTTACATACTCTCCGGTAACCGGGGGAGGATTTTGTAATTTTAACTCTGAAGATTATTGGTCATTCTGGTGGTTTCATCAAGGTGGAATCTGTGGTGGCCCAAATTCAGGTACAAATCTTGAAAGTGATGCGGCTGAAGAAATTCAAAAGCGTATTATGCGTTGTAAAGGGGTACTTCCTTCTAATTATTATTATGAACTTACTACTACCATTCCTATTTATGAGCCATTGCTTCATCCCATTGATCCGAATGTAGGTCCGCACAACTATGGCTATTCATACTTGTATTGGAACAGCAGCCAATACCCGGGATTCGATGGTTGTATTTCTCCTCAATACTTGAATTTTTACCTTACTAAAATCAAAGAATATATCTATAACGATGAAAATAACGGAGGTTTAAGGCCGGTAGGTAATGGTCTGATAGATATTGATTTATGGGGCATGGATGGACAAAAAAATGGTTCTATATTATATTTTCATCAGGCAAGAGTTGATTATGGTATTTTACGCGTGCGGCCTGACCCGAGAGAAATCCTTGACTAACTCTATAGAGAGTTCAATACATATAAACAGTGTACCCTGTTTATATGTATTGAACGAATTGGAAATCAATAATATTTGGAATTGAATGATGTATAAACTACATTTTGAACCTGATAAATATATGAAACAACCATTCATTGTTTTGTTTTTATTATTTTCCTTGATGGAAGCTGCTAGTCAAAACAGCTTTAGTACTGTTTACGGTGGTGCAGATTATGATAGGCCAACATGTATTAAGCAGATTGAATCATCTTTCTACTTAGCCACATTTGAATTTAAAGAGGAATATTTACCTGGTCATAAAGCTGAAATTATTAAACTAAATGGGTCAGGTGATATTGTAAAAAAAATATGTCTATATTCACCTGGTTCTCAGTATTGCCCTATAAGTAAGATTTTTCCGATAAGTAATTCAGAGTTTTTGCTTTTAGGAGGAATCAGAGAGAGCGAAGACAGTAATACTTCTATTTGGATTATCAAAATGGACACTTCGCTCAACATTATTTGGGAAAACAAAATACAAACCGAGGAGAAGTATCTTGAAAGAATTAATTGTACCCGCAACAATTCAGGTAATATAGCACTTTGTGTAACATTATGCAGCGGGAATCCTTTTTATCAAATGCCGATTTTATTTCTCGAGCTCAACTTAGCTGGCGAATTACTCCGTAGCAGATATGACACTACCGGAAGTCCGTATACAACAATGGGCTATTCCATTATTTGCAACAATAGTGGCTATTATGCTTTTGTTATGGGTTTTTCTTCCTATATGCCGGTTCCCATGACAAGTTTCGCCCAAAGGCTTGATCTGGATACCAATTTCAACATTACCCGAGTACGCACACTACCGAATAGCATTAACCAGGATATGACGGCTGTTAAGATAAACGAGGGGTCGTATTATTTAACCGGCAGTGTTTATTATACAGGACTTTATCATGAAATTGAAATTCAAAAAGCAGACACTTCCAATACAGTTCTTGCTACTAACCATTCGGGAACGCAGGGCGATATTCCCGATTATCCGGCATGGCTTAAATGTATGACACTAAAGGATACGAACAACATATACACTGGTGGTACCGGCTGGGCAGGAGGAGGACTAACTGAATGTAATTTACTCCATCCCAAGGTATTTATTCTCAGCAACTACGACAGCCTGTTAAACTGCAGATGGACCAGATATTATGGCAGCGATACGGCCTGTTACTATATGATGGACCTTGATGCCACTGAAGACGGAGGTTGCATTATGGCGGGTACAATACTTGCTCCAAGCACCGGTCCAAACCAAACCGATGTGATTCTTATTAAGGTTGACAGCCTGGGGCTGATTACGTCAACCAACAAACCGGGAACCAGGGCAATGGAGGCTATGGTTTATCCAAACCCCGGCAACGAATACCTTATACTGCAAACC
>JBAXYX010000282.1:0-2856 GCA_041670625.1 Lentimicrobiaceae bacterium
TATTTGTTAATTTGTCTTATCGGATACGTAGCCTTCGGATGTATCGACAATGTGCCGGAAGTGGAAGGACTACCCTCTGCTGACGTAGCATTTACTTACGAAGTGATTGACAACACCTATCAATTGGATTATTATGTGGGTGCAACAATCGAATTCACCAGCATTTCAGGCCTGGAAGGCGAATGTGTCTGGGATTTCGGCGATGGCAGTGAACCTGTTACCGGTAAAGTCGTTACTCACAAATATGCTGAGGCAGGAACCCATTCTGTGAAACTGACAATCTCCGATTTGAAGTTCAACAGACAACCTCTTTTGGTTAAAGACATTGTCCCGATTATGAGCATTGACCCGATTCTAGGTGGTATTTGTGAAGTGCTTACTACCCCGGTTAGTATCTCGGTTGAATTACCCAATCCTGAAAATCTGACGGAAGAATATTTATGGATTTTTCCTCAGGGAACAACCGACGAAAGCGGAAAGTCAATCAGTACATCTACTGCGAAGGATCCAGGCAAAGTGAAGTTCAGCCATGTAGGATCGCAGGCTGTCCGGTTACAGGCAAAATTGGCAGGTCGTCCGTTAGAAGAAGGGAAAGTCAATGTACAAGTTGGCTACAATCAGGAAATGCCGACCTTGTACTATGCTGTAAAAGGTGGTAACATCATGGCCCTCAAGCTGGTAAGCAATAAACCGGCAGGAATGAACATAAATCCGTTTGACATGGGAGTTTCTTCAGGTAAACATCCATTGAATATATTATACAATGACGCCTCTCTTTATGTATTGGATTGCGGACAACAATTTACCTATGTGGATGACGCTGATGGAGTGTTAGGAGATGGTCGGATTACCGTAATGTCCAAAGACGGATCGAAAGTAGAGACCATGTTGTCCAATTCCGGAGCAGCATTCAATGACCCTTTTTACGGATATATTGAAGGTTCAAATTTATACTTTTCAGACAGATTAACAGGATTCACAAAGATTCCCCTAAGTGATCGAAATAAAGTTTATTCTCTTTCTGAATTTCCATTTTTTGTAAAAGGAACTTTACTTGGGTATTATGGAAAAGGTATGGGCTTTGCCTCACTTAATGGAGGTTTTACTAAAATCGACGGCACATGGTATTGGTGCAAAATTAACTCTGGCGCTGGACTATATCGTTTTACTGATGCTGATATTCTGAAAACAGAGAACAATGGTATTGCCCCAACTCCCGAGGCAGGGATTGTATTATCAGGTGTGAACCCTAAATCCATTTTATGGGACAAAATTAATAAGGTTATATATTTTACACTCTATGACACCGGTAAAGAAGGTTTGTATCGCTGTACTTTAGAGCAATTAAATGCAATAGGCGCTGTTTCGGAAGCAGCATTAGCCCCTTACAGATTAAAGACAAAAAATGGAAAAACTGTTACTCCGATAACCCAAACAGGTAAAGGAGAAGGTTCAACTGGTGAATTTATCGGTATCAGCCAACTAACTCTAGACGAAGCTACGGGTTGTGTTTATTTTGGTCTCCGTTCAGCTTATCCTGACGAAGTCAAATCTGGGCTGATGCGCTACAACCCGGCCACCAGATTTATTGAACATGTCATCGAAGGAATTGAGGTTTATGGAGTTGCTGTAAACAACAGCAAATCAAAATTATTCTAACAGAGACGCGGCAAACAACGTTTGCATAGGTAAAGACCGCTTCTCAATATTTAACACATTAACAAACTGAATGAAACGTTTAATAAATATTGCAATATTGTTCATTTTCACCGGAATGTATCTTTCGGCACAAGCACCCAAGCGCGAAGTTCGTTCCGTATGGCTTTCAACGGTTTGGCGGCTGGATTGGCCATCGACCACTGTCCCTGCGGCCAACGGAACCAATGAAGCTACACGTGAGGCAGCACGTAATGCCCAGAAATCCGGTCTGATATCTGTACTTGACAAATTGAAGGCTGCAAATTTCAATACTGTTTTCTTTCAGGTTAGAGGAATGTGTGATGCTTTTTATAACTCTCCATATGAACCCTGGAGTCAGTACCTGTCCTCCGAACGGGGAGCCGATCCGGGTTGGGACCCGTTGGCATACCTCATTCAGGAAGCACATACCCGTGGTATCGAAGTTCATGCATGGCTAAATCCGTATCGTTATTCCACATCAGCGGAATCTCACGGTAACTTGCCGAATGATTATGCAACTGCGTATCCTGACTGGTTAATGGATTACGGCAGCTCTCAAAAAATATTAAATCCGGGAATGCCCGAAGTAAGAAAGCGTATCACCGATATTGTTGCAGATATTATTACAAATTATGATGTGGATGGCATTGTATTCGATGATTATTTTTATATGTCAGGAACAAAAGATGTCATGGATGACCAACAATTTCAACAATACAATCCCAACGCTTTATCCAGGGGTGATTGGCGACGTGAAAATGTCAACCAAATGATCAAAGATGTTCAAACACGCATCAACAGTATTAAGTCTTATGTAACATTTGGCATCAGTCCGGCCGGGGTTGCTGCTTCAGACATCAATGTCGCCAATAAATACGGTGTTGACCCTTCCCCTGGAAGCGACTGGCAATACAACGGCATTTATAGTGATCCGTTGGCGTGGCTCTCCAACGGAACGATTGACTACATTTCTCCGCAGTTGTACTGGACAATTGGTTCTACCAGCGACTATTCGAAACTCAGTCCCTGGTGGGCCAAAGTTTCCAACTTTTTCGGCAGACATTTTTACTCAAGCAACACGAGTAGTTTTTCATCTACTGAATTGGTCAATGAGATCAACATCAACCGCGATGCTGATTTAAGCGGCACCACTGGAAGTGTTTATTTTCGAACGAA
>JBAXYX010000283.1:0-2848 GCA_041670625.1 Lentimicrobiaceae bacterium
ATGTAGGTCAATTTACTGGTTGTTTTGATAAAAATGGTAAAGAGATTTATGAAGGTGACCAATTACATATTTGTGCTGGTTATTCTTCTACTGTGGAATTTCAAGACGCCATGTTTGTTTCAGTATATAAACACCCCGAAGATGGGGAAACAATATCTTTATTAGATGCAATTGGAAAAGATACTGTTGTTATCGGGGATGTCTTTTAAGGTTGCCGATAACTAATCGCTAACCGTAACGAATTAAAATTCATAACCAAACATAAGGAGGACAAACCATGAACCACCCTGTATTATTCATCATGTTCGTCATTGTAGTTGTCGCTTTCGCTATCTTTTTAGGCGTTGTTGCAAAGTTTATGGACGACAAAAAGGACAAAAGATTTAAAGAGCGACACATAAGCCCTAAGCCATGAGAGATGTAAAATTCAGGGCATGGGATAAGTTCCAACAGAAGTATGTCTTTGAGGGCTTCCATATTTGCGGAGAGGTAACGTGTTTTGGAATGATGGAGCAGGTTATCCACGAAACATGGGAAGCAAGGGCAAAAGCGCAAAACTATGTAAGCACTCTTGAAGCGTGGAACGATTTTGAGTTTGAGCAGTTTACCGGTTTAACTGATATTAACGGCAAAGACATTTACGAGGGGGACTTGGTTAAATTTATTGACGTTCTATCTTCCCCTATTCCATTTAGCGAATCAGTAAATGAAGTCTTTTGGTGGAATGAATATTCGTGTTTCTCACTAAGGAATACACCTTCTGATTTAACATTTTTGACCGACTGCGAAGTTGTCGGAACTATTCACGGCCTACCTAATGTAATCTAAAACCTGTCTATTAGCTTCCCAATACCGCTTATAGGACTTTACTACATACTTGTCTGTAATCTTCATCTTCTCGTCCACGTGGTTCAAACACTCGTGGACGAGTTGTTTATCCAAACCTACGTCATTAACGGCTATTGTAGCCCATGTATGACGCCCTTGATAGAAAGTAAGGTTATGCTTTATGTCTTTCAGTCCCTTGTTTACAGCCGTTATAAAGCCGTCTAAGGCATAATATCTTTGGTAGAAGTCAAACACTCTTATATTCCTCTTGTCTCTGTACTTTTTTACTAACGGCATAGCTTCAGGTTCTATCCTGACTTCAAAGTATGCTTCGTCCTCTCTCCTACCCATTGTCTTACTACGCTTATACGAAATGATATTGCCTTTAATTGATGTAGCATTGAACAGGTCAACCTCATTCATACCTATCAGATAAAACGAGAGCATGAACACGTCATGTGCCAGTTGTGGTCGCTCTGTTTCCTTTAAAGGAATTTCTTTAGGGGTTATAATCATCTTTCCTGTTCTCCTGTGCCGGGTTTTATAAATTACAGTCACATTCAGAACATCACGTATCTGACGCAGTTCTTCAAGTGTAACCGCCCGTTGTCCTTTGCTCACATACTTGGTAGAAACTCCACCATATTTCCTGAATGGATTGACGCTAACAAGCAGTATATCCTTTTCTTCGTCATTAAATTCCACCTTGGCGTGGTTTAGGATAATTCTAAGCATTGCAGGGTAAAGCGTTTTAGAACGTACCGTATTTTCTAATGACTGTTGATATTTAAGCATAAAGCTAGCGGTTAGGTCGTTAATGTCAAAGAATGGCAAACCGCAGAAGTCTATGAAGCTATTAAGGGCAGACTGCATACTTTGAGCGGTCTTGACCTTTCTCTTTTCAAAGTATTCGTATATAACCTTTCGTCCGTACTGAATGAAATCTATACGGGTTTGTTTGGTGGTAGCGGTAAGATAGTTTATAATTGCGTCTGTATCCATACTATTAGTATTGATACCACTAAGCTTCTCGTCATATTCACTTATAAAGGTCATAATCTGACGCATGGGCGCACCGCTCCTGATAGAATAAGTATCATTGCCCGAAACAGTCTTTCTTATTATGATGTCGCTCTTGGTAAGGATAAAGTTGGTAGAGATATACCTACGTACCTTGTTGTGAGTAATCCTGATAAAAACCGTAGCTGTGCCATTAGCTTTTATGTGCATAATGTAAGGTGATAGATTTACCATTGTTTTAGGTGTTCGTTTATGGACATTTTTCTAACATTTTTCTAACATCGGGGTTCAAAAGTGAAACTTTTAGGCTTTTTCTAACATATTTGTAACACAAAAATAGGCAAAAAGTGTCCGATTTTGACGAAAATGCATAAAAAAAAGAGGCAACTTTCCCGAAGTTACCTCAATAATTCACTCTGTTTCTCTTAATTGGCGGGCTTTTGACCCTTTGTGACTCCGCCGAGATTCAAACTCGGAACCTTCTGATCCGTAGTCAGAGATTCTATTCTATTTCAAGCCTTACTCTAGCAACGAAAGATGGTTTGAAAAAATCGCCACAATGTACTTTTTTCTAACATTATTTTTGATTTGCGAATTGCAAAAGGTATGCTTTTCTTTTCGTATATTCAAGGTACAAACCTATACTCATGCTAAGAGATATTGTACAATTAGTTACCCTTATACTCAACGACAAGAAGCCCGACTATGTGCTTACCGCAGAGAACCTGAACAGGGTACTTGACTTGGTCAACAGAAAGATATTTAAAGGTAAGCTTGAACAACCTGAAGCTAACGGGCGCAAACAGGACGAGCTTTCTAAATTCTTGTGTATTATGGGCAATGGTAATCAGCCATTGGTATTCGTTAACGGAATTGCTTTTAAACCGTTAAACCACTTTTACACATTAGCGATAAACGATGCAGCCACAGGTTTCAAGGTAGAGATGGTAAGTGAACTACAATGGAACGAGAGAACGGGTAACGCTATAACCAAGCCAAC
>JBAXYX010000284.1:0-2836 GCA_041670625.1 Lentimicrobiaceae bacterium
ATTGTCAACTATAGTACGATTATCACTCCCAAATCCCTTAGCCATGTTGATAAGTAAAGCATCAGGATTAATCTGTTCTTTTAACCGGTTAATGTAAGGTATTAAAGCCGATGAAGGGATGGCCAAGAATATCATCTCGGCAGTTCGAAGGATACTCTCATCTGTAGTTGCTGCCAGATGTTTATCGAGCTTGATCTGTGGCAAATAAATAGTATTGACATGCAAACGGTTAATATCACTAACCACTTCTTCTTCAATAGAAAGGAGAGTTACATGAAGATTGTTTTTGTTCGCGAGCACCTGCCCCAAAGCAGTTCCAAGAGCCCCGGCTCCTGCTATGCAAATTTCAATTGGTTGATCCATTCCTGATAATTATACGAAAACGCAAAGATACATTAAATCGGCACTGACCCATATTTCTATTACAGGTTGTGCGATACTAAACAAATAAAACATATATTTGTATTCAGGGTACTCTGATTAGAAAACAACGATATTTGATTATCGAAATCAGAATTTAACTTAATAATGATGGATAAAACCAGACTTCAGCTAGTGGGTGGCGGGGGGCATTGTCATTCTGTAATTGAAAGTATAGAACGTACCGGCATATTTGATATTGTTGGTATTAGTGAAGTCCCCGGTCGTAAAGGTGAAAACATACTCGGGTATTCAGTTAATATTTCAGATGATGAATTACCTCTGTTAGCCAACCAGAATCTGTGTTTCCTGATAACAATAGGACAGATAAAATCATTTGAGCCCAGAAAACGTTTGTTTGAATTGCTGGAAGGTCTCCATTATAATGTTGCCACTGTCATTGATCCATCGGCTGTTATTTCAAAGAGAGCTTCAATTGGGAAAGGCACCGTAGTATTACGTAATGCTTTGATCAATACCGGTGTTTCCGTGGGCTGCAATTGCATCATCAATACAAGCGCTATTGTAGAACACGATAGTACTATTGGCAATCATGTACATATTTCAACCGGAGCTATTATAAATGGTGACTGTATGATTGGTGATGGTTGCTTTATCGGAAGTGGAGCTATCATTTCTAATGGCATTACTATTGGTCCCGGTGCTGTAGTTGGTGCAGGAGCGGTGGTTCTAAAGTCCATTAACCATGCCGGCACCTACCTTGGAAACCCGGCAAGGCTTATTAAGTAGTTATTTAATTATTAATCTAACGATTAGCGTGAATAGTAAAGTTATCATTATTGCTGAAGCAGGTGTAAATCATAATGGCGATATCAAAATTGCCTTTCAACTCATCGACGCAGCTAAGGAAGCTGGTGCTGATTATGTGAAATTTCAGACTTTTATTCCTGAATTACTGGTTTCAAAAGATGCGCTAAAAGCGGATTACCAACAACAAAATACAGGTAATCAGGGCACTCAGCAGGAAATGTTGAAGAAACTCGCTTTAACGTATGATCAATTTGATGAACTCTTCAATTATTGCAAATCTGTCGGAATCGGTTTCCTTTCTACTGGGTTTGACGATAAAAGTATCAGGTTTATAGATTCACTAAATGTCGATTTTCATAAAGTTCCTTCAGGTGAAATAACTAACCTTCCCTACCTCCGACTTATTGGCAGTCTGGGTAAAAGAATCTTATTAAGTACCGGTATGGCAACCCTGGCTGAAGTGAAAGATGCAATCCAGATACTTTGCAAACAAAAAGTAACCAAAGATCAGATTACAGTCCTTCAGTGTACTACTGAATATCCGGCCCCTTATAATGAAGTAAACCTGCTGGCAATTCTTTCTATGCGACAGTCATTGGGTGTTAATACAGGTTTTTCAGATCACACTGCGGGAATAGAAATTCCAATTGCTGCGGTTGCCCTGGGAGCAACGGTAATCGAAAAGCATTTTACATTAAACCGTCAACTACCGGGTCCTGACCATAAAGCATCACTTGAACCCGACGAGCTTGCTGCTATGGTCAAAGCAATTCGTAATGTTGAATTAGCTATGGGTACCGGTATCAAGAGTCCTTCGTTTTCTGAATCAAAAAACATCCGGGCTGCACGCCGCAGCATTCATATCAGTCATGATCTTTCAATGGGACATATTCTCCGGGAACAAGATCTGATCATGAAGCGCCCCGGCGATGGAATTAGTCCTATGTTGATCAGCAAGGTGATTGGGAAAACAACAAAGCTTAACCTGGTAAAAGATACTTTGCTGACATGGGAACATCTTAAGTAAGACTAGTTTCTCTTTCTTCTGTCGTAGTTTCTTATTTAAAATGGAGTTATTTTCAAAATTATAAGTTATCTTACCTATTCCGTTTGTATCTTTGAAGACAATTAACATCAGGCTGATCTAATTTCTCATGATTAATATAGGTGTCCTTACAAGTTCACGAGCTGATTTCGGTATTTATAAGCCGCTTCTTCTAAAGATGAAGGAACAGAAAATATTTAATCTGCAAATTATTGCCTTCGGTACCCATCTATCACAGCAATACGGATATAGCATTATGCAGGTTGAAGAGACAGGCATTCCTGTTATTGCCCGGTTTGATACGGTACCGGTAAATGATTCCCCTGCAGGAATATCAGGCAGTATGGCACTGGTCATGCAAAAAATGACTGAAGTATGGCAACAACACTGCTTTGACCTTATTTTGGCTCTTGGTGATCGTTATGAAATGTTTGCTGCTGTTGCTTCCGCCCTGCCTTTCAATCTTAAAGTAGCTCATATTCATGGTGGAGAAACAACATTAGGAGCTATTGACAATGCATTACGTCACTCCATTACTCACATGTCTGCTTTACACTTTACAGCCGCTGAGGAATATCGAAAACGCGTAATTGAACTTAC
>JBAXYX010000285.1:0-2831 GCA_041670625.1 Lentimicrobiaceae bacterium
ATTAAAGTGGCGCCTGACGCAACACTTGAATTTTCATCCCTTGGGATGAAAACTGTCACTGTACAAGTAAAGGGCAGATCAACAATTGACATTGTCATGGCAGATGACGCAGCTGTATTGGAAGACGTTGTCATGGTTGCTTACGGTTCTCAGAAAAAAGAGAGCCTTACAGGAGCCGTATCGACAGTAGATGTTAAAAAAAATCTGGATTCAAGACCAATTGCCGATGTAGGAAGAGCGTTACAGGGAACCACAGCTGGTCTTATTGTCACTACTAAAGAAGGTGGTCTTGGAGGATCTCCTACAATCAAGATAAGAGGCAATACAAGTACTTTGGGTGGTGGATCAGGTAATCCTCTTGTAGTGGTGGATAATGTGGAAGTTCCGGACTTATCTTATGTAAACCCTGATGATATCGAGAGCATTTCCATATTGAAGGATGCTTCTACTACTGCTATTTATGGGGCCAGAGCTGCTTTTGGAGCAATTCTGATAACTACCAAGAAAGGAAAGAAAGAAGAAGGCGTTCAAGTACGTTATTCAAACAACTTCTCTTGGTCGCAACCTACAAAGGTTCCGGAGCCTTTAAGGCCGGATGTGCAGCTGAATTACTCATGGTTACAAAGAAACCACCTTTCAGCCACACCTTCTTATAATCTCAGTGTCATCGGTTCTATCTATTATAATCCTGACATGATTGTAAAGGTTAAGGAGTATTGGGACAAATATAAATATGGTGATGAGTTCGGACCTGAGATGGTTCAAGGACGTGACTATGATTATGGAACAGGCGGCGATGCTACCAAGATGTATTTCTACAGATCATGGGACCTTTACAACATGTATTATAACAAAACCGCTCCACAGCAGAACCATAATATCTCCATTTCCGGAGGCACTAAAAATACAAAATATAGTATTTCAATAGGGTCCCTGAATCAAAGAGGCATGATCAAGCCTTTCGCGGATTCGTACAAACGATTAAATGTCAATGCAAATTTGGAAACAGATGTTAATAAATATCTAACTGTAAGGTCAGGATATATGTTGTCAAAATCTGAGACAGAAACACCATTTGTTTGGAACTCTACAAATTACCCGCCAATTTATTACATGTACAGGTGGGCAAGTATATATCCTTATGGTACTTTCAACGGTGTGAAAACCCGTAATGCAATCACTGAGCTGGAAGCTGCAACGCCTGTAAATGAGGTTACAATGTTCCATCGTCTGAATTTAGGAGCATCTCTTCATATTCTTAAAGGACTTGATGCCAATTTTGACTATGTAGCGAGCATAACCAATTGGGATGCGCATAGACAAGGCGGTAACATAGGCGGTATCAATATGTTCAACACATTAAGCGCTACTTATCCAACTGTTGACTTGCTTTATAACCCAAGTTATTCAACATCGTCATACAACTATATTCAAGAGGAAAATTCTACAAATCTCAGGAATTCTTATAACGCTAATATTCAGTATGAGAACACTTCACTGAAAAATCACTATTTTAAAGTGCAGTTAGGTACCAATATCGAAGACGCTGAATATAAATACTATTATGCAAAGAGAATGACCCCTTACGATCCCGATAAGGGTGAATTGAACCTGGCCGGAGGTGATCAGACCGTATCTTCAAACCACTCATGGTGGTCAGTTGCAGGTTTCTATGCAAGATTGAACTACTCATTCAATGATAAATACTATTTAGAGTTGAATGGACGTTACGACGGCTCATCAAAATTTTCAAGTGATTCTCGTTGGGGACTATTTCCTTCAGCTTCTGCTGCATGGCGTATTACTGAAGAACCTTGGATGGCTAATGTAAAACAGTTCATGCCTTCTTTGAAACTCCGTATGTCTGTCGGTTCAAACGGTAACCAAGATGTCCCTACCGGCTCATTCAGCCCTACCATGAGCGTTACTAACCCATCCGGCTCATCAAACTATTGGCTGATCGGAGGTAACTATACTCCTTATGTAGGCTTGCCGTATAAGCTTATTGATCCAGGTATCACTTGGGAGACTGTTACAACATATGACGCAGGTTTGGACGCATCATTCTTCAAAGGTGACTTGTCTTTGACCTTTGATGTTTACCGCAGAATAACTTCAGACATGTTATCATCAGGAGCAGCTCTTCCGGTATCTATAGGTGCTGCTGCACCTCAAACCAACTTTGGTGAGTTGACAACAGACGGATATGAGTTGACCTTAAATTACGGGCATACTTTCTCAAATGGCTTTAGAATCAATGTTGGCGGTCAACTGACAGACTATAAGTCTACTATTACCAAGTGGAATGCGGCTGCGGATCCTACTATCGGAAACTATTATGATGGATATGAACTTGGAAGTATCTGGGGTTTTGAAGCTGAGAGATTGTTCCAGAAGAGTGACTTTGAATATGGTACCGATGGAAACATTTTAACAGTAGTAGTCAATGGAAAGACTCAGAATGTATACAAGAATCTTGCTGCTGGATATCAGAAGGCTCTTGAAACTAATACAGCAGCTTTCATGTTCGGACCTGGTGATGTCAAGTTCAAAGATCTGGACGGTGATGGTATAATCGATTTCGGCAGCAACACCATCGGTGACCCGGGTGACAGGAAAATTATCGGTAATAACCAGCCTAGGTATATTTATGGTATAAGACTCGGCGGTGCATGGAAAGGATTCGACCTTGACATGTTCTTCCAGGGAGTCGGCAAACGTGATTTGTGGGCAACAGGTAATACTGTACTTCCAGGTTATACCGGTAGCGAGCAGGCCTTCAAGGGTACTGATGACTACTGGACAGAAGATAATACAGGTGCATACTTCCC
>JBAXYX010000286.1:0-2826 GCA_041670625.1 Lentimicrobiaceae bacterium
TAGCATATCTGTACGACTTCACTAGTCAACCGTGGAAAGCCCAGTATTATGCAGCTAAAATAATGAACGAACAATATACTGAATTGCCATCAGGCTATTCGGGTAATGAAGACTGCGGACAAAAGTCAGCCTGGTATATTTTCAGCGCTATGGGATTTTATCCTGTTAATCCTGCTAATGGTGTTTATTGCTTGGGATCACCGCAGTTGCCTTCCGCTAAAATAAACCTTGAGAATGGCCATACCTTCAGTATAACCACACATAATGCCGGTAGTGAAAACATCTATATCCAAAAAATCATCCTCAACGGCAAACTTTACAACAAACTCTATATCACCCACCATGACATTACTATGGGAGGAACCATTGAATTCTTTATGGGTAAGAAGCCCAACACTAAAATGGCTAAATGGGCCAGACCTTATTAAACTGAATAGTACATATCCTAAAAGAGGCAGGTTAAAAAACCTGCCTCTTTTAATATAATACTATTTGATCAGATTCTAATCACCCAAAGTTGCAACCATCACAGCCTTAATGGTGTGAAGGCGATTCTCAGCTTCGTCAAATACTATTGACATGGGTGATTCAAATACTTCTTCTGATACTTCCATGGAGTCGATACCGTATTTCTGGTATATCTCTTCACCGGTAGTAGTTTCACGATTATGAAATGCCGGTAAGCAATGCAGGAATTTTACTTTCGGGTTACCGGTTTTCTTTACAGCAGCCATGTTCACCTGATAAGGAATCAACAGTTTGATTCGTTCTGCCCATACTGCATCAGGTTCACCCATTGAAACCCATACATCGGTATAAAGGAAGTCTACTCCTTTTACACCCTCATCAACACTCTCCGTAAGGGTAATTTGAGCACCTGTTTCTTTAGCGATTTCGCGACACTGAGCTACCAGTTCAGCAGCCGGCCAGCAAGCCTTTGGAGCCACTGCACGGAAGTCCATACCCATCTTGGCAGCACCTACCATCAGGGAGTTGCCCATGTTGTTTTTAGCATCGCCCATATAAGCAAATGATACCTGGTTCAAGGGTTTGTCGCTGTGTTCCATCATCGTGAGGAAGTCGGCCAAAATCTGTGTCGGGTGGAATTCAGTTGTCAGTCCGTTCCATACAGGAACCCCTGCATATTTACCAAGCTCTTCAACAATACTCTGACCATATCCGCGGTATTCAATCCCGTCATACATACGTCCCAATACCCTGGCGGTATCTTTCATGGATTCTTTTTTACCAATCTGTGTTCCAGTAGGACCGAGATAGGTAACATGAGCTCCCTGGTCAAGTGCGGCCACTTCAAAAGCACAACGTGTACGGGTAGAAGTCTTTTCAAAAATCAATGCAATGTTCTTGCCTTTAAGTCTGGGCTGTTCAATACCGGTATACTTGGCACGTTTTAAATCGGCTGCTAACTGTAGTAAATGTTTGATTTCCTGTGGCGTGAAATCAAGTAACTTTAAAAAATTACGGTTTCTGAGATTGAATGACATGATTAAGTATTTTAAGTGATTATATTATATTATTGTGATTCTGGTACCACCGTTATCAATACCAAGTTTTTCAGCATTGGTTATGATAGCTTCTTTTCCGGTTCCTTCAACAAAACTGATGGCAGCCCTGATTTTTGGAGCCATACTTCCTTCAGCAAACTGTCCTTGTTCAAGATAACGTTTTGCCGTTGAAATGGTCATACGGTCAATAGATTGTTCCTGTGGGGAATTATAGTTAATGCATACCTTAGGCACATCCGTAAGAATAAAGAGTTTATCAGCGCGTATCTGAACTGCAAGTAGTGATGAGGCAAGGTCTTTATCAATTACTGCATCAATACCCTGTAATTTATTCTCCTCTACATAAAATACAGGGACACCACCACCACCTACGGCAATGACGATTTGTCCTGCACGGGCAAGAGTTTCAATGGACTTCTGGTTGTTAATAACAAGCGGTTTCGGACTTGCAACAACTTTACGGTAACCACGTCCCCGAGGATCTTCAGCAAACTTACTACCTGTTACAGCAGCCATTTTCTCCATATCTTCCTTAGTGTAATAAGGACCGACAGGCTTGGTTGGATTATCGAATGCCGGATCATTTTTATCAACCAGTACCTGGGTGATAATAGAAATGATGTCACGGTCAAGATCATTGGCCATCATTACATTACGTAATTGTTGTTCAATAATGTAAGCAATAAAGCCTTGTGAATAGGCTACAGCCACATCCAATGGCATATCTGGCAATCCGTAATTGTTATGACCTGCCGTATTGGCTAAAAGAATATTACCAACCTGCGGACCATTGCCGTGGGTAACAACCAGGTTGTAATTACCCCTAATAAGTGCCAGCAAGCGTTCAGCAGTATAGTATGCATTTGATTCCTGATCATCAATAGTTCCTTTCTGATCACTTCGCAAAAGCGCATTTCCTCCAAGGGCAACAACAGCTAATTTGTTCATATAAGTTGAGTTATTGTTAAAATAGCCTGCAAAATTAGCACATTTTACCATTAAACCAATAGTAGTAACGGGGTTTGCAAATTATCAGCTTACTGTTCACCGGGTCCATAATGCAAAACCAGTTGCAGGTCCGGGTTGTTACGGGTAATAAGTGATGCCTTGTTAAAGGTGTTGTATTCTATGCTTTGTTCTGCTTCGGCAGGCATAAGTATAAACATATTCCTCTGGATTGCCCTTTTCATCGTAGGTATAAAAGTAAAATGATTATCCGTTGTATTGCCTAAAATGATTTTTGTATGTTACTGATGCTATCATAAGCCTGTCAAATAAATTTTCACCAAAATATCTTCGA
>JBAXYX010000287.1:0-2805 GCA_041670625.1 Lentimicrobiaceae bacterium
ATCTTGAGGTATTTACAATGGATGAAAAAGCAAGAGAAGACATGGTAATTGCAGTCTCTAATTGCCTCGAGGCTAATCACTGCGCTATAAAGAGGGATGTCCTGTATTCAAAATTTAAAAACACCAGCCGGGACGATCTAAGATCTATCATAGATGTAATGAAGAGGCGGAAAATGCTTCTGTATGAAGAAAACAGAGACGTGTATAGACTTGTGATAAGATGAAAGTTTTTCGTCTCTCTGCGATCCTTATTTTTTTTCTCATTTTAGGCTCACACGTAGCCTACGCGGGAGACGAATATATCACATTAAGTCCGGATGGATCACACTCAAATCAAAATCAGATCAATGGAGCTCTTAGAAACGGTAATGTCTACCTCAATGCAGGAGTATACGAGGTCGACGATACCATCATCATAGGCTCAAACCGTGTTTTAACAGGCTCCAAAGACGCTAGGATTAGAGTATATTCAGGATCGTCACAGTGGTTTGTCGGATTAAAAGGTGTGATCAGCTGCGAGGAGGTAGTTCACGATGTTGAAATATCAAATATTCAAATCGATGGAAACATTGGAAACCTGCCTAAAAATTATGCTAATTCTAGATCAGACACGTCTCATGACTGTCAAAAATTAATTATTCTCCATGGTTATTCAACTCAGTTTGCAAGTAATATAAAAATTCATGATTTAAAACTGTATAACAGTTTTTCTGATGGGATTTACATTCTATTTGGTGATAAAGTCGCCTGTTATAACAATTTCATAAGCAATTGCCAACACGAAGGAATTTATTTATCATGTGTAAAAAATGGCTTATTTTATAATAATAAAATCGCAGGCATAACAAGTGACTGCGGAAGACTTGATAATTGCGTAGATACCAAGGTTTATAACAACATATTTTTTTCGTACACGGGCGAAAGTTACGGAGTATGGAAAGGCGGCCAAAGCGGTCTGCAAATCGCAGATTGCGGGTCCTCGATGGGTTACGATGGAAGCAAAAAACCATTGCATACCACAAATATTGAGGTCTATAATAATACATTCGCTGATCCAGGGCAAAAGGCAATCTGGTTAGATTCCACAGGAAAGGGGGTAACTAATGTCTATATCCATGATAATGAGTTTATAGACGCGGCTGGCCTTGAGACAAGAGGTATTTCCGTGGGTGATATCTCAGTAGATGTCACGGTGGACAACCCACCATCAGTAGAAACTTCCGAAAAGGTATTTACCAGTATATTTGATTTCCTTAAGCAGGATTATATTTTTCAGTATCCTGCTGTAAGGCATGACTTCGGAGCCGCTGCAACTGTAACCAACATCAACGAATCAATAAAACCATACATCACAGCCAGGGTTTCAGGAGAAGACATGGAAGTCGTAAAATTTGAGTATGATGGAAAAACTACCAGGCACTTCATCGAGCGTGACATATGGGCCGGTGAACTTCCCCATATAGGAAACGACCTATACATTTCTGGTCATTTTCAACCTGAAAAACTGCATATTATAGTATACGGGAAAGAAGGCTATCAGAAAGTTAAAGACGTCAAGATAAACGAGGTAAACTCGGCAGGGGTCAGTATCGACCCTGACTTTTTCATATTTATTGCAGTTTTGGCAATTTGCGGTATTTCGATAGCAAGAAATTTTAGGAGGATTTTTTAATGAAAAAATTAACAATAGCCGTGGCCTTTGTTTTACTCGTGGCTACTATAAATATCGGGTTAGGAGCCCAGGGACCTCTCAAGATACTTTCAACCAATGGCAGTGATTCAACTCATGAATCAGGCGGGTCGGTAATCAGCATGTCTGATGCAGCCTCGCGAAGTGAGAATTATTCAAAGACAGATTCAGACCTCGAATCGGAAATAAGTCAAAATAATTCATCAAGTTCAGATTTAGATCTTGAATCTGAAACCGTTGACAATGGCAATTTCTTAACCAATGCCGTTTCGTCTGGCATTGCCCTATTTCTTAGGGGGATGTGCGATGGCATCTACGCTGATATCTATGCCGGTGAGGAAAACGGCACTGAATTCACAAACTCTACAGATACTCTATACGATGCACTCACTAGCGTTCCTCATCCCTATGAAAATCAAACCATTGTTAAGATGTATGGTGGATATCTGAACCTAACATTATATTGTATAATAATTTTCGTCATTGGCGCGCTAATAAGCCGGAGTATTGCTCGGACGAGACTTGATAAAAACATAGATACTACACAGGCTGCTTTTATCGGTGGAATAGCAATATGTGGGCTAGCATTGATTGCTAATATTCTGTATATGTATACTCTGGACGTGGTCGAAGCCCTAAATAATTATATCATGCTTCCGGCAATGCCCGCACTCACTCCAGATCCGACAGATGATCTGCTCTTGTCGATTGTGCAGAGTATATGTGACTTCATATTGCTTGTATTTTTCAACATCCGGTACTACATGCTTAATGTAGTTGCGGTGGGTTGCTCCGTTGTAGCAGTCCTTCTTGTGCCCGAATTCAGTCGCGATTTCGCGCAAAACTGCATTGAAAAAATAATCAGAATACTATTTCTCCAACCGGCTGCGCTTTTTGTATACGTTGTGTGTGTCCTGTCTGCGCCAGGTTTTCCAGACGGGTTCAAAGCCGTTTCACATATTAGTACTACTGTACTTGTTTTCGCAACGTGCTGGTATTTCATGTTTGGAAATTTCACACTATTAAAGAAAGGAATATCATTTGCAATTAGAAAAGGAGTTGTCAAGATATGAACGAAACACCATATGGGCAGCCTAAAGCCCCTGTAACGATCC
>JBAXYX010000288.1:0-2797 GCA_041670625.1 Lentimicrobiaceae bacterium
AGAATGCATTATTATTAATGTCTGATGAGAAATACCCTACGGAACAAATAAACAAGATCAATAAAATGCTTCAGTCTGCCCAGGAACTGGAAGATAATTACAATAAAGCCATCTCACTTGGTGATCAATTATACAATGAAGGAAAGTTATCGGAAGCAATTACTGCTTACCGACAAGCAAAAAATCTAAAACCTGATGAATCGTATCCTGAAGCAAAAATCAATGACATTTCAAATCAGATTCTCACCGAGCAATCCAAAGCGGATGCTGCTTATGATGAAGCCGTAAAATCAGCTGATTCTTTTATTAAAGCTGATGAATTTGACAAAGCTATTGAACAGTATAATGTTGCGTTAACTATCAAAAGCAATGAAGAATATCCTAAAGAAGGTATCCGCAAAGCAAATGAACTTAAAAATGCTAAAGCAAAAACAGAAAATGATTTTGAATCCTTACTGTCTGATGCCGATAAGTATTATAAAGCAGAATCATTTGATGATGCTTTGACAGACTATATAAAAGCAGGCAATTTAAAACCTGACAATCAATATATAAAAGATCAGATTTCTGCTATTAACAACATTCAGGAGTTAAATAAAGATAAAGCTGACCAATACGCCCGGCTGGTGAAAGAGGCTGATGAGCTCTATGCTCGACAAGAGTTGAGTAATGCTTTAAACGTTTATCAACTTGCTGAAAAACAGAAGCCCAATGATGAGTACATCACTTCTCAAATAAACAAAATCAATGAACAATTAATGGTCCTTGGTAACCTTGAGTCAGCTTATGAGGGATATATTAAAAATGCTGACCAATATTTTGAAAATAACAATCTTGATTTATCAGGTACTGAATATCAGAAAGCCCTTGGACTAAAACCTGATGAAGCTTACCCAAAACAACGATTAGCTGAAATAGCATCTAAAATAGAAAGCAGCAAGGCATTAGAAGAGGAAAATACCCGCCTGATATCTGAGGCAGATAAAAGTTATCAGGATGCAATAGAAAAAGCAAATCAATTCTATACAGAACAGGATTACCCGTCAGCTATTGTATGGTATGAGAAAGCATCCGAAATAAAGCCTCAGGAATCATCACCTAAAGACCGATTGATTCAGATCAATAACCTTCTGCTCGAAAGGATGAAAAACAACCTGGAATCTTATAATAAATTTATCCAGGCAGGTGATTTAGCCTTTCAATCACAGGTATTTGACCAAGCCCTCGAGGAATTTAACAAAGCAGCTACCGCACGACCTGATGAAGCCTACCCTCCTCTTATGATATCAAAGATCAACAAATTAATGGAGGATAACGCCATTATTGATCTTATTTCTACCCCTATAGTTCTTTTAGATACAACCGAACAGAAATATAATTTTAAAGCCATTGATATGCGGTTGAGAAAGAACAATTACATCCTTATTAAAGCCAAAAAGACATCTGAAAAAGCCCCCAAGGTATTTATCAATTATGGAAAAGACGGGCTAAAAAGCGGTGGTCTGGTACTGAAAGGTATGGAGAGTGATGAAGTGGTAGATTACCTGTTAAGGATTAGTATTCAGGATATGTGGTACCGTAATGACAATAACTGGATCAGTTTATATTCTGAAGGAGGCGATCTCGAAATTACTTTGATGCAAATATCTCAGGGTGACATTCAACCTGCCCGGTAACTAAATTCGTACCATTCCTTTTTGCAATAATGTCCGTGCAGTTTATCCTTTGGATATTGTAGTTTTTTACTGACATTTGCATTCTGAAACAACTATTTACCAATGGAAAAATACTTCAATTACTACAGACAAAACACGATTGGTTATAATCAACACTATTTTACTCCATATGGTGAAAAAAAGCTCATTTATGCTGATTGGATTGCAAGCGGAAGATTATACAAACCTATTGAGAATCGGTTAACAAATGATATAGGACCTTTTATCGGTAACACTCATACTGAAACGAGTGAAACCGGCACCCTTATGACTAAAGCATACCACAAAGCTCACAAAAAAATCAAAGAGCATGTAAATGCAGGTCCTGATGATCTGATCATCACATCAGGAACAGGCATGACAGGAGTTATTGCAAAGTTTCAGCGAATGATGGGGCTTAAGATATGCGGCTTACTTTCCAGCAACAAGTGCTTTAAGGAAAAAGAAAAACCCGTAGTATTTGTAACCCATATGGAGCATCACTCCAACCACACTTCATGGTTTGAAACTATTAGTGATGTGGTCATGTTACAGCCTGATAAAGACCTGCTTGTTGACCCTGATGAGCTACGTCGTCAGTTAGAAATATATGCAGATCGTAAAGTTAAAATTGGCTCTTTTACAGCGTGCTCCAATGTTACTGGAGTCAGAACTCCATATCATCAGTTGGCAAAAATCATGCATGAACATGGTGGAGTATGCTTTGTTGATTTTGCCGCTTCGGCACCTTATGAGGATATGAATATGCATCCTGTTGACCCATTGGAAAGCCTTGATGCTATCATGTTTTCACCTCATAAGTTCCTTGGAGGGCCAGGCTCATCAGGTGTTCTGATCTTTAACAAGGCAATGTACCATTCCCGTACACCTGACCAGCCGGGTGGTGGAACCGTTGATTGGACTAACCCCTGGGGTGAATTTAAATACGTTGATGATATTGAAATTAGAGAAGATGGTGGTACTCCCGGTTTTATGCAGGCAATAAGGGCTGCCTTGTGCATTGAATTGAAAGAGCAAATAGGAACAACTAATATCAAAAAAAGAGAGGGTGAACTTCTTAAAATCGCTTTCAGGGGCCTTGC
>JBAXYX010000289.1:0-2781 GCA_041670625.1 Lentimicrobiaceae bacterium
CAAAAGGGTGTAGTTATATAGTAGTCAGGGTTATATTACATACGGTGTTAATACGAAGTATAAACGTAGTTTAACCGTAAAATTACGTATGAACTACGTACAAACTACGTATGAACTACGTATAAACCCCGAATTTGATCATACTGTGTGCGAGGTAAAATATTAAATGATTATTGTTAAACATAATGAAAACATGCATAAAATAAACTGAACAAAAAAATGAATGCCGGGCTTTATGCTGGGCATTGATTTGCTAATTTTTAACAACGCGTGTAATTACTAGCAAAAATATTCCCGTCATTGATTTATTGTTCCCTGGCCGGGATGATAATCACCAGCAAAGGAATGTTCGGCATCGACTATTTTCCCCGAGGGAGGAAGGTAACCACCATCCAAAACATGTCCGGCAAGGTTTTATTTTACCTTGGGGAAGGGCTATTATCCCCGGCAAAAATATTTCCGTCATTGATTTGTTTTTCCCTGGCCGGGATGATAATCACGAGCAAAAGGATGTAAATGGGAAATGTTCTTTGAATTGCAAACTATAATCCCAATTGTCTTTCAAACCCTGTTTGCAGTGAAATGAAAGTTTCAGTGAAGGTTATTTCAGGTATTGACTGGATCTGTTCAACAATGATCTTTTTAAGGTGTTCATTATTATGGGTATAGATTTTAAGGAGCAACGAATATTTGCCTGATATGTGATGGCACTCAACTATTTCAGGAATCTTTCGTATTTTCTGAAATACTTCATCATGGGTGGAAGTAGCGGTGAGGTTAACCTGGAGACCTATAAAAGCACAGGTAAGATAACCCATACCGATAGGACTTAATGAAAGTGATGAACCTTTGATAAGCCCGGCTTCCTGCATTTTATGGAACCTCTGATGAATAGCGGCACCTGATACTTTGCACTGACGTGCAACTTCAACAAAAGGCATACGCGCGTCATCGTTTAATAACTTCAAAATTTTTTTATCCAAGCTATCAATATGAAACTGTTTTTCCATGATTAAGTACAATAGATTAATAATCGAAGCAAAAAGGGCACATTTGCTTTCAATATTTAAAAACATTGGCCAATTCAGTGCAAATATATGAGTATTATGCAAAATGTGGTTCACGATTCGTACTTTTGTATCGGAATAAAATAAAGGAACAAAAAGTTTAATAAATTAAAATATTCGATCATGAAATTCGATCCCGCAAGTCAGATTCAGGACCTTCACCAATTCGGAGAATTTGGTGATGTAAACCCTTCAGTAACCGATTCAGCTACTTTTACTTTTATGCAAGCCAAGACGATGGCTGATACATTCAAGGGTGAAACTGAAGGCTATTTCTTATATTCACGTCACTGGAATCCAAGCAACAAGTATCTTGCTGATGCTATGGCTGCTATGGAAGGAACTGAAGCTGCCTGGGTTACAGCCAGTGGTATGGCAGCTATTTCAAATGCAATTATGCAACTTGTAAATAGCGGTGATCATATTATTAGCAGCCGTACTGTTTATGGTGGTACCTTTGCTTTCCTTGCAAACTATTTGAAAAAATTTAATGTTGATGTAACTTTCGTTGACATCACCAACCTGGAATCAGTTAAAGCAGCTATGCGTGAAAATACTAAGCTGATTTACACTGAAACAATGACCAACCCCTTACTTCAAATTTCTGATATACCTGCTTTAGCTGAAATAGCTAACAAGCATAGTATCCCCTTGATGGTTGATAATACTTTTACTCCAATGGTTTTTAATCCTGCTAAGTTAGGAGCACACATTGTAGTGTATAGCTTGACCAAGTATGTAAACGGCAAGAATGATTGCGTTGCAGGAGCTATCTGCGGAAGCAATGAATACATAAATTCACTTATTGATCTTACTGCCGGAACTTCCATGCTGTTAGGTCCTGTGCTTGATCCTTTCCGTTCGTCATCTATTTTGAAGAACTTACATACTTTGCATATCCGCATGAAACAACATAGTTATAATGCTATGTTCCTGGCTAAAAAGTTTGTGGAAGTTGGTATGACTACATCATACGCAGGATTGGAAAGTCATCCGGGTCATGCATTAATGACCAAAATGATGAACAAGGAATATGGTTATGGTGGAATGATTAATATTGACCTTGGTACTGCTGAAAAAGCTTCCGTTTTTATGGAAGATATGGAAAAGAATGATGTTGGTTATCTGGCTGTAAGTCTTGGCTATTTCAAAACATTGTTTAGCAATTCAGGTAAGAGCACTTCAAGTGAAGTTCCTGATGATGTTCAGCATGAAATGGGAATGAGCGAAGGACTTGTACGTTTTAGTGTCGGATTGGATAATGATATTGAACGTACTTGGGAACGTATTAAAATGAGCCTTAAAAAAGTTGGAATGATAAAATAAAGGTGATTCGTAATGCAGCAAACTCGTTAAACTCAATAACTCGACTTACTACTATAAAAACTGCTGTGTTATAATATCTTTAATCAGAAAGGGAAGCTATTAGCTTCCCTTTCGCTTTATCATAACCATACTCTGTGTTCAAAATAGCCCTGATTTGAATTGTCAATTAGCTTGTTTACAATTCAATGTATCTCAAATCCGGGTTCAAGCCATGACTCCCACAAGTAAATGGATAGGTATAAAGGTTTACTTAAAGTATTACCAGGGTAAACTTAGGGTCATGTCTGGATTAACTTCATGTCTTCCCAAGGAAAACTTAAGGTCATGCCAAGATGCACTTATGGTTTTATCATGCTACACTTAAAACTTTGTCAAGGTGTACTTTAGG
>JBAXYX010000290.1:0-2774 GCA_041670625.1 Lentimicrobiaceae bacterium
GGTCCACAAGCATGATCATACCGCTGAAACGTATGTTCTGCTGAGTGGCAGCACCCATATCCCCGCCGGACAGATCCACTCGTTGGAAGTGCTGGAACCGGGTACGGTGATATTTGAGTGCAAGGATGGACCGTATATGCCGATTTAGCAATCAGCATTCAGCAATCAGCATTCAGCTAAATAATGGTTCGTGATTCTTAGTTCTTGGTTACTGGTTACTTCTCCAGGTGGGTCATTCATAATGCAACATGCAATTAAATTGACCCGGGGCCCTGCAAAATAAATAGTTCAAAGTTGTTCAGGTAACCTCCCTCAATTAGGAATGCTTTTATCCTTAATTATCAGCTCATTACATAAATTCGTCTAATTTGTGATTACTTTCAGAAAAGGATTTTTAGCACTTTCTGGTTGTCGCATGTAATGCTCTGCTTTTCAGTACAATACATGCTATTTTTCTGAGCAAAAATTCGTTCAGTTAAAATTCTATATAACATGCTGATTCCGATAAATTTATAGAGGTTTTGAGCAACCTTAACCTCCTGAGAATTGAATAAAAAACGGTTGCACGCACCATTCCCTTAATAAGGAAAAATTGCAATACTTTTTTCACAATAAAGCATCAATATGACCGAATTCCGGGAAGAGAGCTTTCAGCGGAAACAGCAGAAGCACCTCCGGTGATTTATTCTGAAGGTTATAAAGAGAGTGGCTTGATGTGTGTGCTATGAGTGGCACATTTACAGTGATATCTTCAAAATACCGGCGTGCCGGGGGTGAAGGCGGTAAAAGGCATCCTGCAAAGTGTGGAGGAGTATGCCCTACCCTATCTGGCCCTTTGCATTTATTCCAAATCAAGGACTATTGAAAGGTTTTCCTTTATCTGACTAATTAAATCATAAGGCAACTCGCCTACTTTTTTTACTAGTCGCTTATTATCAATAGCCCTCACTTGATCAATCATGATGTCACAAGCTTCATGAAGATTCGCCATTCCTTTTTTTAAGTGTACTCTTAAAATTTCCGCTTCCTTCTCTACTTTGGTAGTTAATGGGCATACAATTGTTGAAGGGTGGGAAGTTATATTTAACAAATTGGATTGAATAACCATTACTGGTCGTGTCTTTCCAGGCTCAGTACCGATTTGCGGATTTAGGTCTGCTATCCAGATCTCAAATTGCTTAATCTGCATAATCAATCTTTTCAAAATCTTTGAGAACACTTAAAGATTCTTTTTTAACCAGCTCAGATTCGCTTTTTAGTTTATGCTCTATTATTTGGCGCTTCTTTATCCGATTATAAAATTCGATTGCTTCGTTTATATATCGGTTTCTGGGCACTTTAATTTTACTCAGGATTTTTTCAGTTTCCCCAAAAACAGAATCGTCTATCTTCAATGATACAGTTTTCATTTCACTAAATTTTAACCACAAAGGTATATACTATTTACGTATTAAACAAGTATATCCTTTGGAGTTTTTTTTCATTGCGTTGTTCACAACTTTTTTCTAATCGGGGTACCGCCACCAATGCGTGAACACTCCTTCCTTTCAAAACGCAGGCTCCCGCTCACACTCTGAATAAAGTAAATTATTATGGAAAAGCGGCCGACGGTGTAATACTGAACGACAGGCTAGGAATTATGAATCAACTGGGTTACGGATGCAAGCCTGAACCAATCCAGCCATTTCATAAAGTAAAAGGCCGCCGTTTCTTAAAGTAAAACTTCGCCATTTCATAAAGTTGCAGTATATTATGTATCATAAGACAACCGATTATAAAATGGAAAGTAATATAATTTATATACCGAGAATTTGCGATAGCTTACTCAGCAAAATGATGAGATCATCAGGTTTAGAGGATTTTAACACGTTTGGATTTCTCTTTGAATCACTTTGCACACGCGATATGCGGATATATCTTCAGTCCAATGATGGTGATGTTTACCACTATCGGGATAAAAATGGGTAAACCTTCTTTTCTAATGGTGCTTACCGGTGGTGAATATGCTTATCGCCGTAACGATGGAGTGCTTGTTGTTCCCATAGGATGCATGAAGGATTAATATCAGGTATAGTCTTCCCAGCCGGACAGATCCACTCGTTGGAAGTGCTAGAAACGAGTACGGTGATATTTGAGTGTAAAGATGGGCCGTATGTTCCAATACAGTAGTGAGTTCTTGGTGCTGACTGCTGACTGCTGACTGCTGACTGCTGCTATAGCTTATTTTTTAACGAAGATTGATGTATGTAAAGACGGGTATTGGCATAGTAGCGGTAGTCACAATGATGCTATCTGCAAGGGTCGATGAGTTGTTCATTCCTTGCTTAGATTTATTCCAGCTCCAGAATCTCTTATGTATTTTACCTTCGATGTACTCGTAAGTATAGGTGGATTCTCCTTCATAGTCGGTTACATGGAATACCGGATTCTTATCAATTCTTCCATAAAAGCTCTTGCCATAATTGAGGGTGTTCACATTTTCTGTATAATGTGAGTAGTTTACAACCATTGTGCCACTATACACTTTTATACGATTGCCGTTCAATATTGAGTAGGCAAGATTTGACCGTAACACCGTTGTGTCGGTAATGGAATCATTGGTATATACGATGGAATATCGTGATGTCAAATATTGATCATCCGTATATGTATACCTGGTACGGTAATATTTTATATCATCACCTTCAAGTGTCCTGACTTTCGTTTGTAATATACAGAGTCCTCTATCATCAAGAGTCAATAAGGTCAAATCCACCGGGGTCAATTGATTGTTA
>JBAXYX010000291.1:0-2761 GCA_041670625.1 Lentimicrobiaceae bacterium
AAGGATGCCTTCCTTTCAGGTATCAGTGATGAAACAACCAGGAAATTTGCTGAAATCAACTATGGTCCATGGGACAGGCTTAATGGTAACCTCTCTTTTATAAAAGGAATTGGTGAAAAGCCGGCAGGAGCTAATTTCTATCCTCCCGACATGACAAAAGAAGATTTTGACACGCTGCAGAATCCTGATAAGTCGAGCTTGTACACGCTGATACGTCGTAATGCTGATGGTAGTTTACGGGTTGTTTGGTACCATGAAGCTTATGCTTCAAAAGTAAAGAAAGCTGCTGATTTGATGAAGAAGGCAGCTACATTGGCTGAAGATGCAGGTTTAAAAAAGTATCTTGAACTGCGTGCTGAAGCTTTGCTTACCGATAAATATCAGGAAAGCGATTTTGCCTGGATGGATATGAAGAACACCAATATTGACTTTGTGGTAGGCCCGATTGAAAATTATGAAGATGCCCTTATGGGTATTAAAGCAGCCCAGGAATCGTATGTACTTCTTAAAGATGTTGAATGGAGTAAGAAACTGGCACATTTTTCAGCATTACTTCCTAATCTTCAGAAAGGATTGCCTGTTGATCAAAAATACAAAAATGAAGTTCCGGGTTCTGATGCTGACCTTAATGTTTATGATGTTTTATACTATGCCGGTGATTGCAATTCAGGCAGCAAAACTATAGCCATTAACCTGCCTAATGATGAACAGGTACAACTCAAAAAAGGATCACGTAAGTTGCAATTAAAAAATGCCATGAAGGCTAAATTTGATAAAATCCTTGTACCTATCAGTAATGTCCTGATTGATGAGTCACAACGTAGTAACATTAAGTTCGATGCTTTCTTTGCCAACACTATGTTCCATGAAGTAGCTCACGGACTGGGCATCAAGAATACACTCAACGGAAAAGGAACCGTAAGGGAAGCCCTGAAGGAACAGTATTCAGCTATTGAAGAAGCTAAAGCTGATATTTTGGGGTTGTATATGGTTACCAAACTGTATGAAATGGGTGAACTCAAGGATGGCCAGGTAATGGACAATTACGTTACCTTCATGGCAGGTATATTCAGGTCAGTAAGGTTTGGTGCAGCAAGTGCACATGGTAAAGCAAACATGTTAACCTTTAGTTATTTTGCTGAGCATGGAGCTTTTACCTACAACCCGAATGGTACGTATTCCGTAAACTTTATCAAAATGAAAGCGGCTGTTGAAGGCCTTGGAGGAATGATCCTGACTTTACAGGGGAATGCTGATTATGAAGGTGTAAAACAACTTATTGCCACTAAGTCAGTGATTCCTGCTCAATTGCAGAAAGACTTAAACAAGTTAAAGGATGCAAACATTCCTGTGGATATTGTGTACACCCAGGGTAAATCATCCATTGGCTTATAAATTTTGCGATGTTCAATATTGAAAATGTGATGTACAAAACCGAACAAACGGTCTTTTTACAGGCATCATAAATATGCGTAACATGCTTTAATACAGATCATTCAATTGTGGCATGATTTAAGTTAGTAATGATGCTTTTAACACGCCAATTAACCGATTATTGAATCAAAAAACTAAATAACCAATTATGAGAAAACTCTATTTTACTCTATTACTACTGAGTAGTTTTACCCTGCTGCGGGCCGGCAATCTTCCTGATGAGGGGATGTGGCTTCCCATGTTTGTTGAAAGGTTGAATTATGTTGATATGCAAAAGATGGGATTAAAATTAACCCCTCAGGAGATTTATGATATCAACCATTCCAGCTTGAAAGATGCCGTAGTTAATCTTGGCAATTTCTGCACTGCCGAAGTAGTATCATCACAGGGCTTATTATTTACCAATCATCATTGTGGTTATGATGCTATTCAAACACACAGTTCCATTGATCATGATTACCTGACTGACGGATTCTGGGCATCTGACTTTTCTGAAGAACTTCCTAATGAGGGTTTGACTGTTTCATTTCTTGTAAAAATGGACGATGTAACTCAGAAAGTTCTTGCAAATGTGAAACCTGAAATGACAGAAAGTCAACGAAATGCTGAAATCACTAAAATGATGGAAAGCCTTAAAACAGAAGCTTCTGAAGAAGGTAAATATGATGTATCAGTAAAGAGTTTTTATAATGGAAATGAATTTTATCGTTTCGTTTACATCATATATAGTGATGTCAGGTTGGTAGGTGCCCCTCCTTCAGCTATCGGAAAGTTTGGTGGTGATACTGATAACTGGATGTGGCCACGTCACACTGGTGATTTTTCTATATTCCGTATCTATACCGCACCTGATGGTTCACCGGCAACTTATTCAAAGGACAATGTACCTTTTAAAGCTAAGTCTCATTTGAAAGTATCTTCCAATGGTGTTCAGCCTAATGACTTTGCAATGACCTGGGGATTCCCTGGTAGTACTGACAGGTACAGAACCTCATTCGGTATCCAGGCTACTCTTGATGATATCAATCCGGCTATTATTAAAATTGCCGGTAAAGCCCTTGATATCATGAAAACTGATATGTATGCTTCCAACGAAATACGGATTATGTATGCTTCAAATCATGCAAGTTTAGCTAACTTCTGGAAAAACAAAATTGGTGAAAGCCGTGGATTAAAACGCCTTGATGTTTACAATAAGAAACAGAATATTGAAAATGAATTTTCAAAATGGGTGAATGCTGACCCCCAGCGTAAAGATACCTATGGAAACGTACTTTCCGATTTAGCTGATGTATACGGGCAGTATTCAAAATCAGGTTTCTATGAA
>JBAXYX010000292.1:0-2754 GCA_041670625.1 Lentimicrobiaceae bacterium
CGGGCTCTTTTTGGAAATTAGTCGGACAATAGGGTTTTTTAGTGTATTTTTGCGGCAAATAAGAACTTTTTAAAGATGCTGAATTATAAATCACGCGCTGTTATAACTTGCATTGCCGGCTTGTTTATCGTTGCCCTCACTTTCTGTTCCTGTGGATCAAATAAAGAGAAAAACCCGGAAAAGAAGGTAGTGAATGATACGATTTCAAATGAACTCTCATTGCTGAATGCGGCTATAAAAGCTAATCCGAAGGAAATATCACCTTACCTCGAAAGGGCTAAATATTATGCTCATCATAATAAATTCAATGAAGCCCTGGCTGATGTGAATGTGGCACTTGATATGGATAAGAAAAATCCTGATGCCTTTATTGCGCTTTCAGAAGTTTATCTCTACTCCGGAAAAACTCAACGTGCCCTGGATGCAGTGAAAGAAGCCAGGGGACTGGCTCCGTCAGATGCGGATGTGGATGTGGCTTCTGCCCGTATTTACCTTATGATGAGCGACTATAAACAAACCTTCAACGCCCTGCGTGAAGCGCTTAAAAAAGACCCGCAAAATGCAGATGCTTACTTTATTGGCGGTTTGGCCAACGAGGAGATGGGCGATACGGTAAAAGCGATTGACAGTTATCAGAATACGGTGGCTCGGAATAGCAAACATTATGATGCGCTAAAACAGCTTGGCGTGCTGTTTTCAATTAAACATGATCCAATGGCTATTGATTATCTACGCAATGCGGCTCATGTACGGCCAAAAGCTCCTGAACCTCTGTACATTCTGGGTATGTTTTATCAGGATAATAATGAACCCGATAAAGCGCTCAGCGTTTATCAGGAAATACTGCAAGTTGATTCTACTTTTAAATTGGCTCAATATAATACCGGTTATGTGTATCTTGTTTACAAACAAGAGTTTGACAAAGCTATTGAATCATTCAACCGTGCATTAAAGCTCGACCCTGAATATGTTGATGCCATGTACAACCGGGGATACGCAAAAGAACTGTCGCACAATTATTCCGGCGCACGCAGCGATTATGAACAGGTTCTGCGTATGAAGACCAATAATGACAACGCGGTTAAAGGATTAAACAGGCTCGACGCACTTACTAAATAACGTTGGAGGTTATTGGTTCTTAGTTCTTAGTTCTTGGTTTTTAGTTCTTGGTTCTTGGTTCGTGGTTTTTGGTTATTGGTTCTTGGTTCTTAGTTCTTGGTTTTTGGTTCTTGGTTTTTGTTTCTTGGTTTTTAGTTATTGGTTCTGAACACTGAACGCTGAATACTGAACGCTGAACACTGACTGCTGACTGACTCGTCCTGAATTTTGTTTACAGTTTCTTGGTTAATACTGATTTTAGTTGACATTCTTTCAATAATAATGGGCAATGTTGAACCAGAGCTTTGTTGGGCTTTACAAAGTTAAAATTTCTTCGTATTCTTTGAAAGCTGGTTTATGCTTATAATAATTCTTCCAACACCTTGATAATGTTTCATTTGTAGTATGTGCTACCGCTGGAGTTTTCCTACTGATGCTAGAATGTGGCCTTATATTGTTGTATATCCAAATAACTCTTTTGATCTCGTTCTCCGCGTCTTTTCTTGTTTTATAGGTTTTAGTATTTAACCATTCAGTCTTTAATATCCCATTTACACGCTCTGCCACTGCATTTTCTCTGGGGTCACCATTCTCAGTCATACTAATTAGCATTTGGTTGTCTTTGAGTTTCTGAATATATTCATCACAACAGTATTGAACACCCCTGTCAGAGTGATGGATGATCCCTGTTATCCCTTTGGGAACCTGAGCCAAGGCCATCTCAAGCGCCTCTAAAGTGTATTTAGCCTGTAGGGTTGGTGCTAAACGCCAGCCAATAATCTTTCTGGAATACAGATCAGTAATTAAACTAAGGAATCCATAACCTTCAGATGTATAGATGTATGTGATGTCACTTACCCAAACTTGATGGGATTGTGTTGGAACAATATCCTTTATCAGATTTGTATACTTGTGCAACCAGTGGTTACTGTATGTAGTTCGTATTCCTCTTTTGGGTCGAATCAATAAGTCGTTTTCCCTTAGGAAATCAAAAAATGCATCACGACCTAAACTTAATTCTCCGGTTAATTGTGGTCCTATCACATCTAACAACATCCTTCCACCACCCTTTGGTAGTAATTGGCGGGCTTTGAGAACCATCTTGTAAAGAATATCCTCTTTTACAGCTTCCTTGTAGACATACTTTTTTCGCTGATAGTAGGCTTGCCTACTTTTACCAAACAGTTCGCATAAAGTGCTCATTTTGTGCGCTGAACTCTCTATACGCAGCTCTGCTACTGTTTGGTTCCAGATTTTTTTCTTACAGGAATCTTTAGATCTTGCTCGATGATGTCAATCATCTTATTAAGAGCTTTTGTACGGAACCGCTCAGTATCCAGGTCTTTTTCAAGCTCCTGGATCTTAGCCTCTAGTTCTAATTCCCTTTTTGTCTTATTCGCTTCTTTATTCATTATCAGCTGTAATTCAATCTCTTGTTGGTTTGGTTTAGAGATCCCAAATGTACGCCGCCATCTACTGATTGTGCCCATCCCGCGGATATTATATTTTAGCATTATCTCACGTTGAGTTTGGCAAGTAGTTAGAAACTCTTCTACAACCTTTTTCTTTAGATCGTCCGGAAATCTGTTTACTGTTCTTTTCATAATCCTGATTTAAGTTTACTTTTTGTGTAAATCTATTTCAGGACAAGTCAGA
>JBAXYX010000293.1:0-2753 GCA_041670625.1 Lentimicrobiaceae bacterium
GATTTTCAATTGAAGGTCTCCTTATGGACACAACCAGGATAGGCAATAAATACTGGTCGGTTTATAACATGAGTATCATTAATAAAGATAATTAGTCAATTTTAAAAGTAAGGTATCAATGAAACAACTAATGATTCTCCTTTTATGGTCGCTTGGCTTTACAGACCTATACTCACAGGGCTCTGTAAGGACCTATAAAAGCGGGAATTATTCACACCCAACAGTTTACCTGGTCGGCGCCATACATAATATGCATCTTAATCAGGATTATCAGTATTCAATCAATGACCTTTTGGCGCAAATCCGTGCAATAAAACCTGATTTGGTATGTGGTGGGATAACACCTGAAGCTTATAATCAACCAATGGAAGGATACTTCCCTCCTGAAGCTGCATTCCTTGCTGAAATGGCCAATGGAAGTTGGCGTGAACGTAACCGGCGGATTGTTGAAAAGGGCCCTGTCAACTACGACAATTACCTAAAAGTAATCAACAGTAAACGCATTGAAGACCTTCAGGAAATGATTCGGCAAAATATTAATAGCAATGTTGCTTATAGAATTCCTGAGAAAGATTTGATCCCCGAGGGGATAACCTACTCTTCGCTTACTAATTCCTTCTATGTCAGCAGTATCTATAAAACAAAAATTATTCAAATCGATGCTGAAACTGGAGCCTTCCAAGATTTTATACCTTCCGATCTATTGGAAATGAGGTATCTGGGAATGGCTACTGATGAAACAAGGAATCTTTTATGGGCATGCGGTAATATGATAAAAAATAATGAAAATCATTCTACAGTGAACAAGTTTAACTTAATGACAGGTGAATTATTAAAATCACTGTCGTATAAAGATACTACTGCCAATACCTACAATGATATGGTTCTTGATGAGGATGGCAATGGTTACTTTACGGATTCCCACGGAAAATGTGTCTATAAAATTGATACGGAATCTGATTCAATTAGCATCTTTTACACTGGAGAAGAGATATCCCATCCTAACGGAATAACCATCTCACCCGACAATAATTATCTTTACATAGCGTCCACTGATCAGGGAATCCGGGTATTGGACATGCAAAAACGGGAGATCATCGGCGGGGTTGACAGTACCTTTAACTCAGCGGGAATTGACGGATTAAAATATTATAAGAATAGTCTGATTGGCATTCAAAACGCGGTAGAAGAAAAGACTCAGGTAAAAATTGCCCGGTATTTTCTGAATGAATCCGGTACAAAGATTATTAAAATGGAGATTATAGACCAGAATAATCCTCTTTTCGATATACCGACTACTTTTGTAATAGTCGCTGAGCATCTTTATTGTCTGGCAAATAGTCAGTTAAAAAATTTCAGTTCTCGCGATTTTAAAATCATTAATCCCGAAGCATTAAATGATGTGCTGATCTTAAAATATCCTTTAAAGTAAGATGTATAAATTACTTGCTAAGCAATGGCCGGTTGTTAATAAGTGGTTCCATTCATTCAAACGAAGCTGGTAATACGGATGGTTATTCTGCCTCAAAATATTTATCAGGCAGGATTACAGCATTGTCAGTAACAAATAGCAACCTGATCACGTCTTATGATCAAACTTACGCTGTATATATTGGTTTTTTATTCCTCATGAATTGGGCCATTTTGCTATGTTTACCAATCCCAATTTACATATCTCTGCATACGAAACTGAGCATCGTGCCAAATAGCTGATATTATTGAAAAAAATTAGCATGCAGAAGACATGACGAACTAAAGAGGAGTAGACAATGTTTTAAAGAAAGGCACTTTAATTATGAGATATTTTAATCGATTGATTTTATTTATTCTGTCATTAGCTTGTAGTGGTATGGCTTCTGCTCAGGAAATGAGCATAATGACCAGTGATAGCGTTAAGCTATATGTTCATGTTAAAGGTGAAGGCATGCCGTGTCTTTTTATACATGGAGGTCCGGGGCAAGGCAGTAATTATTGGGAAAAATTGGCAGGTGATATGGGCGAAAAGCATTTTAAAATGATCTATCTCGATCAAAGAGGATGTGGCAGGTCATCAAGCCCGGTAAGTGGAAACTATACTATCCAGAGAATGATTATGGATTTTGAAGAAGTAAGAAAAGTACTGGATATTAAAGAATGGTTAATTATGGGGCATTCATTTGGAGGTATCCTGCAAACGTATTATGCTAAAGTGTATCCGGAAAGCATTAAGGGAATATTAATGTTTAATTGCACGTTGGATATGAAAGAAAGTTTGGAAGTTAGTTACATTCCTTCTGCCATAGAATTTTTTGAAATCAAAAATGTCTCCCCATATTCGAATCGATCAATTCCATTGGCAACCCGAATGGATTCAATCCAACAATTATTTATGACCAGAGATGATGTTTGGAAATTGTCTTTTTCATCCGCAGAGTCTGCTTTAAAGTTTGGAGAAACATACGCAGGCTTTACATCATGGAATGCTGACTTTAGCAAAAATGTCTTCCTGGTTGATGATTATATGATAGATTATTCGGCGTTGACAAATGAGATAGATACACCAACACTATTTGTTTATGGAACAAAAGATAAAAATGTTGGTGTCAGGCAGTATCTGAAAGTAAAATTTCCGAATATGCTATTAATTGAAGTTGAAGGTGGACATATGGAATTTATTGAAAATGAAAATGACTATATCAAGGCGATTGAATCCTTCCTTGTGAGATTTAATATTGATTAGCATGCAGTAGGTGTAATGATTATTAACTACAGGA
>JBAXYX010000294.1:0-2739 GCA_041670625.1 Lentimicrobiaceae bacterium
ATAACTCTCCGGTGGTATAACTTTTTTGGCAGTATAGCTCTTTAGACGTATAGCTATTTGGCGGTAAGGCACTTTGGTCGTATAACTCTTTGGTGGTATAGTTCTCCGGTGGTATAGTTCTCTGGCAGTATAGCTCTTTGGCGGTTTAGTTCGCTGGCGGTTTAGTGCTCTGTAGGATTAAAAAACGAGAGTCAGAAGTTAAACTACTGACTCTCGTTTGCATACCCTGAAGTTTAAGTAAGCATCAGGGTTATTAAATTATTCAGATTACCATGCGAATAATGGGAAGCCTTCCATCAAATCATTAACACGGGCACGAACACCGTCAATTACAATCTCATTTTCCGGGTCTTTCAGTACTTCGTCAATGAGGTCAACCACATACTCCATATCATCTTCTTTCAATCCACGAGTAGTAATTGCAGGGGTACCTACGCGGATACCAGAGGTGGTGAATGGTGAACGGCTGTCAAATGGTACCATGTTCTTGTTGATAGTGATATCAGCTTTTACAAGGGTATTTTCAGCAACTTTGCCTGTTAAATCAGGGAATTTTGAACGAAGGTCAATAAGCATCAAGTGATTATCAGTACCTCCTGAAATTACATGGTATCCTCTGCTTACAAATGCCTTCGACATCACCTGAGCATTTTTCTTAACCTGAATGATGTAGTCCATATATTCATCTGACAGAGCTTCACCAAAAGCAACAGCCTTAGAAGCAATTACATGTTCAAGTGGTCCGCCTTGTATACCGGGGAATACGGCAGAGTCAAGTAAAGCTGACATCATCTTGATTTGACCCTTAGGAGTTTTCAAGCCCCATGGATTTTCAAAATCTTTACCCATCATAATGAGTCCGCCACGTGGTCCTCTGAGGGTTTTATGTGTGGTAGTTGTAACTATATGGCAATAAGGAATAGGATCATTCAGCAAGCCGCGGGCTATTAAACCGGCAGGGTGTGCTATGTCGGCCATCAAAAGAGCGCCAATTTTATCAGCTATTTCACGCATACGTTTAAAATCCCAGTCACGTGAATAAGCACTGGCACCGGCAATAATCAACTTAGGTTTGTTTTCAAGAGCAACAGTTTCCATCTTGTCATAATCAATGGTACCGGTTTCTTCTTCAACGCCATAAGCAACAGGATTATAGAGAATACCTGATGAGTTAACGGGTGAGCCATGTGACAAGTGACCACCATGAGCCAGATTCAACCCCATAAAAGTATCACCCGGTTTCAGTACAGCCATTAAAACTGCCATATTGGCTTGTGCACCTGAGTGAGGCTGCACATTTGCCCATTCTGCTCCAAACAGCGCTTTGATCCTGTCGATAGCTAATTGTTCAGTTTGATCAACTATCTGGCAACCGCCATAATAACGTTTACCCGGATAACCTTCAGCATACTTGTTAGTAAGCACAGAACCCATTGCATCAAGTACTTGCTGACTTACAAAGTTTTCTGAAGCAATTAATTCAATACCACGCATCTGGCGTTCTTTTTCCTGCTTTATCAGGTCAAAAACCTGCTTGTCCTTTTTCATTGCAACTTTATTTAGTATTGTTAGTTTTAAGTATTTCAGTCTTGTTGACCCTTACTTGTTGACCCTTAAACGAAAATTGATGCAAAGGTATAAAAGTTTAAGGTAGAAGCAGGTGAATGCATCCAATAAAAAGGGCATGAAATTATCCTGCCGGGTCACGCTTGGTACCCCAGGCATCAATACGTATTTCAAATTTCTGATCATCACTCTCCCTGACCACTGAAGTTATACTACCCAAGTGATCCGTAAAGACCCGGTACCAATCCTATTCCCAGGATGAAGAAGAAATTGCAATGGCTGTCATACCCCAAAAAATAGCTATCAACAAGTTTGTTCCGCCCAGTCACCGAGTATTTATGGAGGTGGTGTGGGAGATTCCATAGCCACTTAAACCACTTGCCAGCATTACACACCTGACGGTGCGTTATATTCCCAATTCTCGGACATGGGTATTTTGGGTGATTATTCTCTTATTATCAGCTTCTCTGTTTGAATATATTCTCGCGATTTAATTTCGCAAAAATAAATGCCCGCCTTTAAATGCTCAATATTATAGAGCATTTCATGATCAGCTATCTTCTTGGTTTCTATTATATGCCCTGCAATATCAAAAATTGTAACTTCAAATTCAGTCATCATGAATGCTGCAGGAAAGGAAAATGAAATAAACTCAGTTGCAGGATTTGGATATATTTTGAAATCTTTGAGGATAAGATTATTAGTTTTTGTAACAAGATAGCATGATTCAAAATCAGGGTTTGAATAAACGGGACCGTTTAAATCTGACATGCATAAAAGCCAGTACCAACCTCCTGTTATATTTGCTGAGCCACTGAAGCATATTCCCTTATTGCTGCCGATTCCAGAGATCCATGTTTCATGGTAATTATTGTACGATAACCAAAACTTTAACCTGATTATTCCATCAAGTTCAACCTCTGATATAGAATCCACAGTCAATGGAACCGGTTGATTAAGACCAATCAGAAGTTCTTCCCCCACAACGGCAGTGAAATCATACAATAAATAATCCTCCCCGTTGGCAGTTTCTCGCATCCAGACTCTGGTGTTGACATCCTCCCTTATATAACCTTCATGTTTCCAATTTGCCGGATTCTTTTCAGTGCTTGACATAATATTATTGTAAGCGACTGAATTAATAACCGTATCGCTAAAGATTCTATAGGTTAC
>JBAXYX010000295.1:0-2730 GCA_041670625.1 Lentimicrobiaceae bacterium
AGTACAGGAATGAAATACTTAATTAATAGTACAAGTGCATGGTGCAGGACTGAAAACTTATTAAAGGAAGCAAGGGCATAGTACAGAAATGAAATACTTTTATAAAGGAACAAGTGCAAAGTGCAGGACTTAAAAGCTCAGGACTAGAATCAGGTACTCAGTAAATTGCTAAAGATCTTAAAAAGGACTAATGTGTTCACAAGTAAATAAAAATAGGGGAATAGCACATGCTTAAACTCGGGCCACATAGTAATTATGTTCGTTTACTGATAGATTTGCTGGTAATTGCAACTGTTGGATTGGTGTTATACCTTGTGTTTCAGGCAGGTCACACGCTGGAAGCAACAAGAGGAATTAACTCATTCAGTATGAGAAGCGACAGTGTTACCACATTCGACTTCAGCCATGCAGTGAATGTAAAGCATACCTTATCCATTCTTATCCTGCAAATACTCATCATCATCATCTTTTCACGCTCGCTGGCGTGGGTAATGTCACTGATCGGGCAACCCACCGTAATAGGGGAGATCCTTGCAGGTATTATGCTGGGACCTTCATTGTTGGGTTTACTATTTCCCGGAGTATCAGCATTCCTTTTTCCCATTGAGTCCTTATCCAATCTTCACTTCCTTAGTCAAATAGGCCTTATCCTGTTCATGTTTATCATCGGGATGGAGCTTGACATAGGGATTGTTAAGCAGCGGGCTAAGTCAGCATTATTTATCAGCAATGCAAGTATCATAGTGCCGTATATCATGGGCGTATGTCTGGCTTACTTCCTTTATCTGAAATTCACACCCTCAGGAGCGGGTTTTGTCAGTTTTGCTCTCTTTATGGGGATTGCAATGAGCATTACGGCTTTCCCTGTTTTAGCGCGTATAGTTCAGGAACGAGGAATGACCCGAACCCCTTTGGGAATGACGGTCATAACCAGTGCTGCAATTAATGACATAACAGCATGGGGAATCCTGGCAGTGGTAGTGGCCATTGCAAATGCAACAGCCATTGCCGGAGCACTCACCTCTATTGTGCTTTCCTTGCTATATGTTGCTTTTATGCTCAAGGTAGTCAGACCATTGTTGGAAAAAATAGCCTCACAATACACGGTACGTGAAACGATAGGTAAGACTGTAGTAGCAGCGGTTTTCTGTGTTATCCTGCTTTCCTCGTTTATTACGGAAAGTATCGGGATTCATGCATTGTTCGGAGCTTTCATTGCTGGGGTGATCATGCCTCAGAATGTCAAGTTCAAGAGTATCATGGCTGAGAAGATTGAAGATGTCAGCCTGGTTCTGCTACTGCCTCTCTTTTTTGTTTATACCGGTCTGCGAACCAACATAGGCTTGTTGAATGATAGTAGTCTGTGGGGTGTTGCCTTGTTAGTTATTTTGGTTGCGGTAACCGGCAAGTTTATGGGTAGTGCATTAGCGGCAAGGATTGTGGGACAGTCATGGAAAGACAGTTTGATGATAGGTGCCCTGATGAATACCCGAGGATTAATTGAACTGGTAGCCTTGAATATAGGTTATGATATAGGCATTCTTTCGACAGAAATATTCACCATATTAGTGTTGATGGCTCTGGTAACTACTTTTATGACCGGACCCGCTTTATCATTCATCAACTACCTGTTCAGAGGGAAGGAAATCCATCCATCGGTTGAAGGTGTGTTAAAAGTGCTTATTTCATTTGGACCTCCTGAATCAGGAGCAAGGTTATTAACCCTGGTATCAGATTTGTTCTCAAATGAAAAGAACCAACTGAAGGTTACCGCTCTCCATTTAACTCCGCATACTGAGATATCCGGCGACAGCGCAATGCTTTTTGAAGAACTTGCCTTTAGTAAGATTAAGGACATAGCCCAATCAAAAGAACTTGACCTGATGACTGAATACCGCACTGCTGAAGCTGTGAGTCAGGAAATTACCCGTACTGCCAATCGTGGTAAATTTGACTTATTGGTAGTTGGCAGTTCTCGTCCGCTTATAGGTTCTGACAAAACCGGTGGTAAGGCAAGGTACTTCTTCGACAAAGTGAAGAGTGATGTGGCTCTGGTAATTGACAATGGATTTACGCAGCTCCATAAGGTGCTGATTATCTATCAGGATGAATCGTCAGGTACCTATCTTAATTCCCTGACCCCTCTATTCGATCAAAGCATTGAAACAGATATTGAATTTCTGGATGGTAAAACAACCATTGACCATGATCTGAAGCAGTATGATCTGATCATTACAGGGTTGGGATGCTTCCGCTCGCAACAACGGTCAGGAGCCTCATGGACCTATGGCCCTGCTTCCATATTGATATTTAGTCAGAGGTAATAAAAACGGTATAGTTCTCTGGCCGTATGGCTCTCCGGCGGTTTAGCTCTTTAGTCGTATAACTCTTTGGCCGTATAGTTCTCCGGTGGTATAGCTCTCTGGCAGTATAGCTCTTTGGCGGTTTAGTTCGCTGGTGGTATAGTTCTCTGGCGGTATAACTCTTTGGTTGTATAACTCTTTAGCCGTATAGCTATTTGGCGGTTTAGTTCTTTGGCGGTTTAGTTCTTTGGTCGTATAACTCTTTGGTTGAATAACTCTCCGACGGTATAGTTCTCTGGCGGTATAACTCTCCGGTGGTATAACTCTCCGGTGGTATAACTTTTTTGGCAGTATAGCCCTTTTGACGTATAGCTATTTGGCGGTTTAGTTCGCTGGCGGTTTAGTGCTCTGTAGGATTAAAAAACGA
>JBAXYX010000296.1:0-2728 GCA_041670625.1 Lentimicrobiaceae bacterium
GATAATACCGATAGCAGCTGACTCTTGTACAGTAAAACCTAGTAACATAGCTCCTAGCAAGGAAATAAAAACTCCTGCTTGAGCTGCAGCACCTAAAAGCAAGGTTTTAGGATTAGCAATAAGCGGTCCAAAGTCAGTCATGGCACCAACGCCCATGAAAATCAATGGCGGGAAAATTTCATTATTGATACCGTAAAGAATTACCTGCATTACGCCTGGATCGGTTTCAAAACCGGTCTTTGGAACGTTAGCAAGAATACAACCAAACGCGATTGGAGATAATAGCAAAGGCTCAAACCCTTTTACAATGGCAAGATAAAGCAAAACGACACCAACAAGCATCATAATAGCATTACCGCTAGTAAAAGCTACGAAGCCACTATCATTCCAAACGGACAGTAAAGCAACGACAAATGCATCCATTTAATAGCCTCCTAAATTTTCAATATGGAGAGAGCCCTGCAAGCAAAGCTCTCATGATATTATGTGATACGTAACTAATATAAATGCTGGCCATCATCGGTAGTAGGCCACATATAGATATTACATTACGATCATTGCGTCGCCGGTAGCAACATTTTGTCCTGCAGTAACACGTACTTCAGAAACTGTACCATCAGCAGGAGCCATAATTTCATTTTGCATTTTCATAGCTTCTAGAATCATTAGAACGTCACCGGATTTAACAGCGTCGCCAGCCTTGCAGTTAACGGATAATACTTTACCTGGCATTGGAGCAGAGATAACTTCTGCACCAGCAGCAACAGGAGCAGCTTTAGGAGCGGCAACAGGAGCAGCTTTAGGAGCAGCAACAGGAGCGGCTTTAGGAGCGGCAACAGGAGCAGCTTTAGGAGTGGAACTTACAGCGCCACCAACTTCTTCAACTTCTACTTCATAAGCAGAACCATTAACAGTAATGTTAAACTTTTTCATGGATAAAAATCCCCCTTAATTCTCGTTATTTTATATTAAAAACATTCCTTACGTGCATTCATAACTTCTTCACGAGCGTTAACAGTCCAACCCGGAGAAGAAATACGGCGAATGCAGGCTACTTGTTCTGCTGAACATCCACAAGTGGCAACCGCAGCTGCAATAACTGCGATTATCTCTGTATCATCCTTCTTAGCAATAACAGGTGCTGCTACAGAAGGCGCAGATACTGCTACCTTAGCTGCAGGTTTTTTTTTAGCCGTAGGATCACAAGCTCTGATGACAAACATAACTATACCCAAAACAATCAATACTCCAAACACGATTGTCATGTTGATTATTGCAATCAACCAAGGGTTAGTGGTAACTGGTCCCATTTAATTCACCTCTTGTTCTAAATTTTAAAACTTTGACATAATGTTTGAATTATAGCGGAATATTGCCATGACGTTTTGCAGGGCGACTTTCGCGTTTGGATTCTAACATTTGTAAAGCATTGATGATGGTAGGACGAGAGTTTTTAGGTTCAATAACTATGTCAACCATACCACGAATTGCAGCTTGGTAAGGAGTTGCAAAGTTTTCAATATACTCAGCAGTCTTTTCTGCAACATCAGGATCTTTACGGAATATAACGTTAGCAGCGCCTGCAGGCCCCATAACAGCGATTTCAGCAGTCGGCCAAGCAATAACTTGATCAGCGCCCAAATCTTGAGAGCACATTGCCAAATAAGAACCACCGTAAGCTTTACGAGTAACCAAGGTAATCTTAGGAACTGTAGCTTCGGAATAAGCATAAAGCATCTTAGCACCGTGACGAATAATACCACCATATTCTTGGTTAGTGCCAGGCAAGAAACCAGGTACATCAACAAGATTTAATAGAGGGATATTGAAAGCATCACAGAAACGAATGAAACGAGCTGACTTATCAGAAGCATTGATATCCAAGCAACCAGCCATTACTTTAGGTTGGTTAGCAATAATACCAACAGTAGAGCCGTCCATACGTGCGAAACAAGTAATTATGTTGGTAGCAAAGTATTTTTGAGATTCATAGTACTCACCATTATCCACAATACTCTTAATAACATCATACATGTCATATGCTTGGTTAGCGTTATCAGGAAGCAAAGTGTTTAAAGCGTCATCAGTTCTCATCGGATCATCACCAGTTTCAACCACAGGAGCTGACTCCATGTTGTTGGAAGGCAAGAAACTTAAAAGATAGCGAATTTGAGTTAAGCAATCTTCGTCATTTTCAGCTGCAAAATGAGCAACACCGGATTTGGAGTTGTGAGTCATAGCGCCGCCCAATGCTTCTTGGGTTACTTCTTCACCAGTTACAGACTTAACAACAGCTGGTCCGGTAATGAACATTTTAGCAGTATTCTTTACCATGTAGATGAAGTCAGTTATAGCTGGAGAATAAACTGCACCGCCAGCAGAAGGTCCCATTATTGCAGAAATCTGAGGAACAACACCGGAAGCAATTGTGTTTTCGAAGAAGATTTTACCATAGCCAGCAAGAGCATCAATAGCTTCTTGAATACGAGCACCACCGGAATCATTCAAGCCAATGCATGGAGCTCCCATTTTTAAGGACAAGCGTTGAACTTTAACAATTTTGCCAGCATGCATTTCACCAAGAGAGCCACCTTCAACAGTGAAATCTTGTGCGAAAACATAAACTAAACGGCCATCAATAGTACCATAACCGGTTGTTACACCTTCGCCAGGAAGTTGTTTCTTTTCTTGGCCAAAGTTTGTGCAACGATGTTGCACGAAGCGATCC
>JBAXYX010000297.1:0-2716 GCA_041670625.1 Lentimicrobiaceae bacterium
ATCAAAAATACACCGGAGGAGGATAAAATTTGTATAAAACATAGTATTATCAAGGATTGCGATTGGAGAGAGCATTGACTAAATAGGAATAGAGTTTGTATTATGCCGGTACTGACTCGGTACGGAACCGTTTCATAAACGATTATGAACGTCTATGCAACGTCTGTGGAACGTCTATACAACGTCTCTGGTGCATTTTTGATACAAAGGTAAAGCCATTATAGCATGTGGATGGTGCAGCTTTGATACGGAGGTGGAAAAGTCATAGCCTTTGAATGGAATGATTACGATACCGCTGTGTAACATTTAAAGCACCTGGATGGTATGGTAATGGTGCTGCTGTGTACCATTTATAGCACCAAGATGGAACAATGATGGTGCTACTGTGTAACGATTAGATTATGACCATATTACGACTGTTTTTGGTCGAAAACATGACCAATGTGTGTTTAGATGCTATCAAGTGTAAAGCTTTTGCCGGCTTTTATTCCTTTTTCGTCTTTTTCAAGCATAACGCACTCGTTATAGGCGTCATGCTCAAGGAACAGGATGTACTGGTTTTCAAGCGCTTCATTTAAAAAGGTTTCCTTTTCATCAAGAGTTATCAATGGGCGGGTGTCATAACTCATCACCCATGGCAAAGGGATATGAGCAGTTGTAGGCAACAAATCGCTTGTAAATACTATTGTTTTCCCTTTATAGCTAATAAATGGAATGACCTGTCCCTCCGTATGACCATTAAAAAAACGAATCCTGACATTAGGAAAAAGTTCTCCTTCATAGTCAAAGAGTTTAAGTTGACCACTTGCTTCAAGTGGCTTGATATTTTCAGTCAGGAATGACGCACTCTCTCTTCGGTTGGTGTGTAAAGCCCATTCCCATTGAGAGCTGCCGGCCCAATAGATAGCATTTGGGAATGTTAACTCATAACTACTTTTGTCAGCATTGAATTTAACACTACCCCCGCAGTGATCAAAATGCAAATGCGTCAGTAATATGTCAGTAATATCTTCAGGGGCAAAGCCATGCAGGGCAAGTGATTTCATGAGGGAATCACTGCCGTTCAGATAATAGTGGCTAAAGAATTTTTCACTTTGTTTATCACCAAGGCCATTGTTGATCAGTATGCGGCGATCACCATCTACAATCAAAAGGCAACGCAAGGCCATATTGATCATGTTTTTATCATCGGCGGGGTAACGTTTGCTCCACAGGCTTTTGGGTACCACACCAAACATAGCTCCACCGTCAAGCATAAAATAGCCTGTAGGGATTGAAAACACCTGCATAACAGAGATTTATTAAGAAATGATAGTAAAAGAGGGGATTTGCCAGCTCTTTATTGATAAACGTTAATTTCAAGTTCTCCTTTGAGAGCCATCAGTCCGTTAAGGGCCAAAGCGCGCATTTCATCTTCACCGGGATAAACATGAACAGGAGCAATTTTGTAAACTCTTTCAATGATCTGGTTTACGAACCACTTGCTATGAGCAATTCCGCCTGTAATTAAAATAGCATCCGCATTACATTTGAGCACGGTATACATAGAGCCGATTTCCTTAGCAACCTGGTAAGCCATTGATTCAAAGATAAATTTAGCATATTCATCACCGGCAGCCACACGCTGTTCCACTTCATAAGCGCTATTGGTACCAAGGTAAGCCGTCAGGCCGCCTTTACCGGTAATCATAGAAACAATTTCCTTTTGGGTATACTTACCACTGAAGCATAATCTGACCAAGTCAGCAACAGGCAAGGTACCGCTACGTTCTGGTGAGAAAGGACCATCGCCGTCAAGAGCCTGATTTACATCAATAACTTTTCCTTTGAGATGAGCGCCTACGCTGATACCGCCACCCAGGTGAACCACAATAAGGTTCAGGTCGTCATACTTACGCATGATAGACTTGGCATGTTGACGTGCGATAGCTTTTTGATTCAGAGCATGGAAAATAGATATTCTATTAAGTGCAGGATGGCCTGAAATTCGTGCATGGGGATCAAATTCGTCAACTACAACCGGATCAGCGATGAAAGCACGAGCATTCGGCAGGCTTTTAGCAATATCGTCAGCTATGAGTCCGCCCAGGTTACTGGCATGTTCACGCATAGGGCTTTTACGAAGATCAGCTTTCATAGCTTCATTTACTTCATAAACGCCTGAAGGAATAGGTTTTACCAATCCACCGCGGCCAACAACAGCAGTAATAGAGTTTATATCGATTCCGGCTTCTTCCAGTTGATTGTAAATAATTTCCTTACGGAAACTATATTGATCGGTTATTTTATCAAATTTCGCCAGATCTTCTGCCGAGTGAGTAATAGAGCGAACAAATACGGGGTTTGTGCCAATATAGACTGCTATTTTGGTACTGGTAGATCCCGGGTTAATAGCCAGTATGTGAATGTCTTCCATTTTGATTCAGATAGTAAAGTGTTATTATTTAGCCATTAATGCAGCAAGTGCAATACTATAAAGTTTGGTAAGGGAGCTGTCGCCACGTGATGAGAGCACGCAAGGTACCCGTGCACCGGCTACAAATGCGCCAAGTTCAGCGCCTGCCAGCTTTGTATTAGTTTTATAAAATACATTACCGGTTTCAATATTGGGGAAAAGCAGGCAATCAGCATCACCGGCAACCGGACCGGATAATTTTTTAATCCCGGCCGATTCTTTATCGATAGCAGTATCCAAAGCCAGCGGGCCATCAACATA
>JBAXYX010000298.1:0-2691 GCA_041670625.1 Lentimicrobiaceae bacterium
AAATAATATGAAATCAAAATTACTCAAAACATTGGCAACTGTAATACTGCTTACAGTAGCAACTATGACTTTTGCGCAAGCTCCGAATTTGGGCACAGCAGCCGATTTTGTTCTCTTTTCGACTGATGGTGCTGTAAGCAATACAGGAATATCTCATCTTACAGGAAATGTTGGTACCAATAATGGTTCAAGCACCGCTTTCGGAAATGTAGACGGTGTCATGCATGACGGAGATGCTGCAAGTGCACAATGTGCAGTGGATTTACTGACTGTATACAATGAGTTGAACAGTACAATTCCTACATTTTTTCCTGCACCTTTGCTTGGAAACGGTCAAATACTGGAAGCAGGAGTATACGCCATATCTGGTGCAGCCAGTCTGAATCTGGATCTTATCTTGGATGCTAAGGACGATCCCAATGCTATTTTCATTTTTCAAATAGATGGAGCCTTTTCAACAAACGCTACGTCTGAAGTTCATTTGATCAATGGAGCACTGGCATGTAATGTTTTCTGGAAAATCGAAGGTCTGGTAAGCATGGCTTCCGGTACAAAGATGAAAGGTAACATTATTGCCAACAACGCTGCTATTTTAATAAACACAGGATCTACACTTGAAGGAAGAGCACTTTCAACAACAGGCGCTATTTCAATAGATGGAGTGCTGGCATTTACCCCTATCGGATGTGGCAGCTCGGTCCTGACCGGGCCTGTGGCACCTGACCTTGGTTCAACAAAATGCTATGCCATCTTTTCTTCCAATGGTGCCGTCTCAAATGCAGGTATTACCAATGTGAAAGGCGACGTAGGTACAAATGTAGGTTTGACGACAGGCTTTGATCCACTTTTAGTAACAGGAACCATTCACCCAATTCCGGATACATCCACTGCACAATGTGCTGCCGATTTACTGACGGTATATAATTATCTGAATGTTTTACCCATAGACATTAACCTTCTATATCCTGCTCAATTTGGAAATAACCTGGTACTTACTCCACATACTTACCTGCTGGATGCTGAAACAATTTTTACCGACACTCTTTATCTGAATGCTTTGGGCAATGAAGATGCAATCTTTGTTATCAAAATAAATGGAGCCCTTTCAACAAGTACCTACTCAAAAGTGCTTCTTCTTAATGGTGCACAGGCAAAAAACGTGTATTGGAAAATTGAAGGCGCTGTCAGTATAAACAACTATTCCATTTTCAGAGGGTCAATCATTTGTAATAACGGTGCTTTGAGTGTATTAAACGGTGTTACATTTGAAGGAGGAGCCTTTACCACCACAGGCGCTTTATCGACGGCTGCAGTTAATGTTGCAATTCAGACCAATTGTACATTAACAAATATACATACACCGGAAACAGTAAAGGATATCGTTTCCCTTTCACCGAATCCGTTTAGCTCTTTCATAACTCTTTTTATTATCGATGAATCGAAAATTGACAATTGTGAACTGATTATCTACAATGAATTGGGTGTAGAAGTATTGAGAAACCTTGTTACTAAACAAAGTACAACCGTAAATACAAGCAATCTTTCTAAAGGTTTTTACTTTTACAAGATAGTGACCAAGAATCAAACCATTCAATCAGGAAAACTAATTTCAAACCAATAATGTAATTATCTACAATAATTAAACAGGAATTGGTGTGAAAGTATAAAAGCCTTGATCGCTAGAGCATTGTTGCTATATTTGGGTAACCAATGCATGGATTTTGGATAGTATTGGCACGATTGATCCCATGGGATCAATCGTGCCAATACTTATCTGATTACAAGCAGCCTGCCTTACACTTTTATACAATGGCTTCACCTTTGGTGCGGAAGAAGCCTCTCTTTGATTGCTTTTTCAAAATAATTTAGATTAGGTTAGAAATTACTTATTTATTTGCGAATCAGTTTTTGTATCTTTGAAGTGGTGCTGACGGAGATTTAGTTTAGCAGGGATTTTGCTTAACAGCGGTTGACGAATCATTTGAAAGGGTGTGTAAATAATGGTTTATATGGTTAAAAAATTTGAGGAGTCTTAAACTTCAATATAGAAAACTATGAAAAAGAAGATTGTAATTATCGGTGGTGGAATTGCGGGCCTTTCTGCCGGAATATATTCAGCGATGAACGGTTTTGAAACTGAAATTCTCGAAATGCATAACGTTGCCGGCGGACAGTGCACGGCTTGGGAGCGTAAAAAATACCGTTTTGATTATTGTTTGCACTGGTTGGTTGGAACTTCAAAAGGTGCGTTTCATGAGATTTGGAAAGAAACTAACGTTCTTAACAACGATACTGAAATAATAAATCACGAAATACACTCGAAAATATTTGATGAGGACCGAAACGAATTTATTATTTATTCAAATATTGACCGTTGGGAAAAATATCTCATAGAAATGGCTCCCGAAGATGAAATTTCAATTCGGAAAATGTGTAACGATATGCGTAAAAGTTCATTATTAGAGCCATTTGCGACACCACCCGAACTTCGAAGTGTTTTAGATTATATAAAAATGCTTCCAAAAATGCTTCCTGTTTTAAATGTTATCAGAAAATTCGGTCGGCTTACTTGTAAGGAATATTTTGATAAAATGAACTTTAAAAACAAAAAAATTAAATACGTCTTCGATACGATGTATGGTGAACGTAATTTTTCGGCACTTGCATTTATTTTTATGCTTGGTTGGTTTC
>JBAXYX010000299.1:0-2670 GCA_041670625.1 Lentimicrobiaceae bacterium
ACCATAATCACATTATGGTTTACACTAAATTAATAGTTGCATGAGTAAGATACTGGCAATTGACGATGACTCCATTATACGTGCATTGCTGACTAATATACTTCAAAAGGCAGGTAATAAGGTAATTACAGCACCTGATGGAAAAACAGGGCTGCGTATAGTGAAGGAAGAGAATCCTGACATTGTAATTACTGACTACCAGATGCCCGGTATGGACGGATTAGAGGTACTTGATGCAATTCGTTTGTCGAATCCTTCGCTACCGGTCATCATACTTACGGCTCATGGCGATGTTGCCCTGACTATCAAGTCAATGCAGGCAGGTGCTTATGACTATCTGGATAAGCCTATTCAGATTAATGAGCTGTTATCAATTATTGAACATGCCAATGATCTGATTAAGCAGAACCACAGTATAAAAGAGCAGATTCCAACAGCAGCCCTTAAAGCCATTGAGGAAAACACCTTCGCCGGCAGGAGTCCGCTGATGCGTGAAATATATAAGAACATTGGTCGCATTTCTATTAATAAGGTAAACATACTGATCACCGGTGAAACGGGAACAGGGAAAGAGCTGATTGCTCGTTTAATCCACCATAGTGGAATAACCCGTGATCACGACATGGTATTTGTAAATTGCGCTTCCTTGTCTGATAATATGCTCGATTCAAAACTCTTTGGTTATTGTAAAGGAGCATTCCCGGGGGCTACAGAAGAAAAGAAAGGTAAATTTGAGCTTGCAGGTGAAGGGTCTATATTTCTGGATGACATTTCAGAGCTTTCTGATGTGTGCCAGTCACGTATATTGAGAGTAATTCAGGAACAGGAATTTGAAAAGGCCGGTTGCCATACCCCTATTCCAATGAAGGCACGGATTATTGCTTCTTCCAACAAGGATCTGGAAGCTTTAGTCAGAAATGGCAAGTTCAGAGAGGAACTGTATTATCGCCTCAAAGTCTTCACATTTGAAATACCTCCTTTAAGAAACAGGAAAGAAGATATACCTGATCTGGCTATCCATTTAATTGCTAAGCACAACAGGTTACTTAATAAAAAAATAACTAAGATTGGCGACGGAGTGATATCATTACTTCAAAGTCACTACTGGCCCGGTAATATCAGGGAACTTGAAAATACCCTCACTCATGCTATGGTGATGACTCATGGGAAAGTCCTTGAAAAAAACTCTATTGTGATCACTAAAATGGATGAAAAGGTGGAACCTGTCAATGACTTACTGATACCGCTTGAAGAAATAGAGAAACGGCATATCCTGCATGTGCTCCAGGCTGTTAACTGGCACAAGCAGGATGCTATTAACATACTGGAAATAACAAGACCTACCCTTAATTTTAAAATCACGAAATACGGGCTGAAGAATACATAAATAAGTCCTCTGTACACAACCACCCGGTTACATTTTAATGTAAAGAAATTTTACGTTTCGCTAAAACGTAAAATTTCTTTACATTAATCAGATTTATTCCTAAATTGTTAAATCACTTAGTTTCAAGCATCCGGCACTTTAGCTGAAACTAATTGTAATTTTCTTTACGCTTAATTTGCATTCTCGCACCTTTCTAATTTACCTTTAGTCTGTTGAAACAACAAAGGCAAATTAAAAATGAACAAGACTATTACTTTACTTATCACATTACTTTTTACAGTTGCCTGGTTAGGTGTTCGGGCACAAGTAAGAGTAATTGGTCATGTAAGTGCCGAAGTAGTAGAATCAGTTTCAGCACATAATAACATCAATACTTACGTAAAGATAAACACTGTTAATCAAGGCAATATAGATATTGGGAACATTGACATTGCCGGCACCTCTGAAACTACCTTTGATGTGTCAGTAGCCAATACGAATATTCAGAATGAAGTTAATAACTATTCACTGAGAACAGGAATGTCAAGTACAGGAAGTTCCTTAATCGCTGATAATAGCGGGAATCATAGCCTGACACTCTCGGCCCTTATTGATGATGAAATTTCCACAGGGAATTACCGGGGCGACTTAACGGTTATAGTGTCCTATAATTAAGATTAAATCCAATTGTAAGCAACTGCCGTTAATTTGGGATTACGGCAGTTGCTTTTTTTGGTGCCGCTCGAGGTTAGCAATCAGCAGTCAGCAATCAGCATTCAGCGGTCAGCGGTCGGCGTTCAGCGTTCAGCGTTCAGCGTTCAGCGTTTGACGTTTGGCGTTTGGCGTTCAGTACTCATCACTCACTACTCACTACTCACCACTCAGCAGGCAGCGTTCAGCAATCAGTAATCAGCGTTCAGCGTTCAGTACTCAACACTCATCACTCAGCACTCATCAGTCAGCACTCACTATTCACTACTCACTACTAAAGAATGTCCCAATCTGGGAATAGCCTGTCCCTTAAGTCCCGATATTTCGATTTCTTCACCACTTTGGCACGCACCGGTATTTCCTTTCATTAAAAATAATTACTTTTTATGTAGTTGATAATATGGGAGTTAAAAAATATTTTTCCTAAATATCCTGTTTGGCACGACTTACTTGGCACGCTATTGGTCTAATGTCCTTCGAAGTTCAAAACGAACAAACAAGAAAAAAAATAAAATAATAACAAGTTAAAACAATCCAAACAATGAAAAAATTATCAATCGTTATCGCATCTTTATTAGTAATGACTTTGAGTG
>JBAXYX010000300.1:0-2664 GCA_041670625.1 Lentimicrobiaceae bacterium
GATTCAAGGCCAAGGTTCGATTCACCTAAAAAATAACCTGTCGACATATTATCGCCTGTGTATGTAACATTTGAAACAACAATTCCCTGTCCTACCAGTACATTCTGTACTAAGTATTCCGGAGTAAACATTCCACCGTTATAAACTGAAAACTCACCCTGAGGGATCTGTGCCTTAACAGGTGTGATAAAACCGGCTAGTATAATGGATGCCCCAATAAATATAGATGTTAAGCATTGAAAAGTATGTAAACCTGAAAAGCTGACACGACATAGTCTATGCTTCCCATAAGTGCTATTATAGTTGTCCATAGTAAAATTAGCTGTTAATAGTTCACTCTGTAAGGCTGATACTTCCCGGTTTTACATGGTAGCCTTGAGGGCAAATTTAACATTATTTATAATAGTAGAACAAAGTTAAAAAAAAGAATGGCACTTAATGTTTTATGGCTAATAGCGGGTTACAATAGTATCTTACAACCTACCCGTTAATGATTACTTAATTTGTATCTTTAACCGCTGAATAATTATTACTCAAAACCCTATATCTAATGGAAAAAGTTACTGAATACATTAACAAGAATAAGGAAAGATTCCTTGAGGAACTATTCGGGCTGATACGGATTCCTTCTATCAGTTCACTCGCTGATCATAAACCTGATATGCTGCGCACTGCCGAATACTGGAAACAAACTATCCTAAAAGGAGGAGCTGATAAAGCTGAAATCATCCCTACCCCTGGCAACCCTGTGGTTTATGGTGAAAAAATCATTGACCCCTCCAAACCAACCATACTTATTTATGGTCATTATGATGTGATGCCGGTTGACCCGGTCGAATTATGGCAATCAAAGCCTTTTGAACCTGAAGTGCGCGATGGAAAGATATTTGCTCGTGGCGCTGATGACGACAAAGGCCAGAGTTTCATGCATGCCAAGGCTTTTGAAGCAATGGTTCAAACAGGCACACTGCCTTGCAATGTAAAATTCATGATTGAAGGTGAAGAGGAGATCGGTTCTCCCAACCTGGAACAGTTCTGCAAAGATCATGTGGATATGCTCAATGCTGATATCATCCTGGTTTCTGATACCAGTATGCTTGCGCAGGATAAACCAAGTATTACTGTTGGCTTACGCGGACTCGCTTACCTGGAAGTTGAAGTTACCGGTCCTGATCATGACCTGCACTCAGGTATTTTCGGCGGCGCCGTTGCAAACCCTATCAATATCCTGTCAATGATGATTGCTTCTCTTACTGACCAGAACAACCGAATCACTATCCCGGGCTTCTACGATAAGGTAATGGAGCTAACCCCCGAAGAACGTGATGAAATGGCCAAGGCTCCTTTTAATCTTGATCATTACAAAAAAGCACTCGACATTAACGAAGTACACGGTGAAAAAGGATTCTCAACCATCGAACGAACCGGCATCAGACCAACACTGGATGTTTGCGGTATCTGGGGCGGCTACACCGGTGAAGGTGCCAAAACAGTGCTTCCTTCAAAGGCCTATGCCAAAGTATCCATGCGACTGGTACCCAACCAGGATTATCAGGAGATTTCCACCCTGTTCGAAAAATACTTTATGAGTATCGCTCCCGCTTCAGTTAAGGTGAAAGTTACCAATCTGCATGGCGGTCAAGGCTACGTATCACCTACTAACACCAAAGCATACCTGTCAGCCAGCAAAGCATACGAGAAAACATTCGGCAAAAAGCCCATCCCCACACGTAGCGGTGGCAGCATTCCTATTGTCTCGACTTTCGAACGTGTATTAGGACCTAAATCTATCCTGATGGGCTTCGGTCTGGAATCAGATAATATTCACTCCCCCAACGAGAATTACCCATTATTCAATTTCTATAAAGGGATTGAAACCATTCCCTGGTTTTATAAATTCTTTGCGGAATAATATACGAATACCGTACGAAGCGTTGAAGTGGCCCCCCCCTTGTTGAAGTGGACCCCCCTGTTGAAGTGGACCCACGTGTTGAAGTGGACCCACGTGTCCACCTCAATTACGAAGTTGAGGTGGACACGTGGGTCCACTTCAACTTCAACTAATTCTCCACTTCAACTAACCATTCACCCAATAACAATTAATTTCATGGGATATCCTAAACGCCAACGCTTTTATCATAAATCAATAAGATTAAAAGGATACGATTATTCAAAAGCCGGTTCGTATTTCGTTACGTTCTGTGCTCAGGATAGAACGCGTTTATTTGGAGTAATCAAAGATGGGGAAATGATATTGAATGATGCCGGTATCATGATAGATAAATGGTGGAACAAAATACCACAAAAGTTTCCTGATATTGAATTAGGCAGTTATCAGATTATGCCTGATCATTTTCATGCAATAGTAATCAACAATGGAGCCGTTCAGTCAATACCAAGCATTAACTCTGACGTTACCCTTGAAACAAATGAAAAGGAAGAGTCAATAGATGGTATAATGGGCCTACATGTCGGCTCGTCGCTTTCCACCGTCGTTCAATGGTTCAAAACCATGTCAACAAACGAATATATCCGCGGGGTTAAAACATTGGATTGGCCCTCTTTTAAAGGTAAAATATGGCAACGTGATTATTATGAATGCATTATCCGTAATAAAAGATCGTTTCATAACATCACGAATTACATCAACAACAATCCCGCCAA
>JBAXYX010000301.1:0-2661 GCA_041670625.1 Lentimicrobiaceae bacterium
CCTTATCAAAGACTTCTCAAAAACTTCCTGATACCACTTTATAAACTCTTCACTTACTGACCGATGCTTCATTAATACTAAAACTCTCTCTCAGCTTTATATCAAGTTCAGATGTGGTATCACTTGAGTATACCTCAAGTATACCTCAACTTTACATTAAGTTCTATTGCTGTCCGGTAAAAACGTATAAACATAAAATAACAGTTCAGATATCCCGTAAAATGGTAATCCGAATTATTTTTATGAAAAGCAAGCCCCTCTAATCAAAAAGAGACGGGTCTGGAGGTGAAGAATTAAACTGATTAATGATTTGTAGCCATGCCTTTTCTAAAAAGCAGTCAGCAATCAGCAGTCAGCGCTCAGCACCAAGAACTCACCACTCATCACTCACAACCACCAGTCCGACGGCGCCCGATAGGATTTCTCCTTTTCTTATGATGGTCCTTGTTTTCTGTATTAAGTGTAATAATATACATCAAATATCGTGCCAATGCGTACTTAATTAGGATTAAATACGAGCTTCAGACGCATTTATGCGTATATAGTCCGTGTTAAGTCCGTGTTTAATCCGTGTTAAGTTCTTATTTGATCCGTGTTAACTAAAAATTTGAATGAATGGTAAATTCGGGTTGGCAGAGTAACCATCAAGTTTTTGGGTATAACGGTCGTGACCTCTTTTTGGGCTTAATCGCACTATTTCTTGAACATCGGTCAATTGTAATAGTAATGCATAGAGCGGCTGTCCGGTAAAATATGCATTTTTGCTCTACTAATTTTTACCGGACAGCAATAATTAAGTTCACATCAAATTCAGACCCAATACAGATCAAGTACAGTATTTGACTGTAGTTGCTCTGTAGTTGGTCTGTAGTTGGTATGACCCAAACCCGATGATAATAATTCTAATGTAACTTCAGGGAATAGAGTTGACATGCCATGGTGACGATTTGAACCTTTTGATGGAGCCAGTTCAGAAGTTGTTTCGCATAATCTGTAAATAGTGATTAAGCAGGGGAGATGGCACTAAAATTGAATAAGTCAGCACTGATCAGTAAAGAATGGCTGCTGTTCAACTATTTGTGTCAAAGAAATAAAGGGACGGATGGCTTGAAATTTATTCAAACAGTTGGAGTATTTCGTCATGCGACATCCCGGCAATGGCGTTTCTTGGCTTAATAAATGCATCAGCTAAAGCTTTCTTTTTTTCCTGAAGTATCAGGATTTTCTCCTCTATGGTATTTTTGGTAATGAACCGGTAAACGAATACTTTTTTGGATTGACCTATACGATGAGCGCGGTTTATAGCCTGCATTTCAGCGGCGGGATTCCACCAGGGGTCAAGCATAAATACATAATCAGCTTCTGTAAGGTTTAAGCCAAGTCCGCCTGCTTTTAAAGAAATTAAGAAGACTTTAACGGCTTCATTGTTTTTAAAATCAGTCACAACCTTACCGCGGTTTGTTGTTGAACCGGTAAGCAGGGAATAGTCAATTCCTTTATTCAAACAGTATTGTTCAAAAATGGCTAGGTGTTTTACGAACGAAGAAAATATGAGCACTCTGTGATGTTCAGATACAATGGTGTCTAATTTTTCAGTTACTTCTTCATATTTGCCACTTTCAACCATACTTTGAGAATCCACCATAACAGGGTGATTCGCTATTTGCCTTAATTTCATCAAGGCTTTTAAAACCATAACAGGAGTGGTATTATTATCACCACTTTCAAGTTGCTCTAAAACGAGATTACGCATTTTTGATTTTTCTGATTCATACAGCGTACTTTGCTCTTCACTCATAATGCAGTAACTTACAGTTTCAGTGAGGATTGGCAGTTCAGGGGCAACGTTTTCTTTTGTTCTTCGAAGCACAAATGGTTCAATCATCGAGAGTAACTTTTCAGCCTGGGCACTTTCAGGATCTTTAGCCAACGGAATGGCATAATAAGTGTTAAAAATGTTGAGATCGCCTAATAATCCGGGGTTTACAAAATTCATTTGTGACCAAAGGTCTGTCAGGCCGTTTTCGACCGGCGTTCCGGTTAATGCAAATCTGTATTGACTCTGAATGTCAAATACGGCTTGAGCCGTTTTGGAATAGGGATTCTTAATCTGTTGGCTTTCATCCAAAATCGTGTATGCAAAGGTATAGTCCGACAAAAATTCAATATCGTTTCTGAGGGTTCCGTAAGTAGTTAAGAGTATGTTGTATTTCCGGAACACACGTTTTAACTGGCTTCTGTTAGAGCCTGTATAAACCAGTACATTCAAGTATGGGGCGAATTTATTGATTTCGTTTACCCAATTATGAATAAGTGAAGTTGGCATGACTATCAGGCTGCACGGCAATGACTTTTGTGATGACCGTGTTTTGTGGATTATTATTGGAACGGCCTTGAGCTCAGGTTGATTGAATATATCAAGTTGCTTGGCAATCCCTGCAAAGCTGCTTTCAGGTTCTATAAGGGCATCTTCAGGCTCCATTTCTAACGGATTGGAATTATCAGAGTAATATGCAGCAAGCATGGCGATGACCTGTAAGGTCTTGCCGAGTCCCATATCATCTGCCAGTATACCTCCAAAACCCATTTCACTTAATTTAATAAGCCATCGGTAGCCTGAAATTTGGTATGGACGCAGTTCTACATTATTAAGGGTCGGGA
>JBAXYX010000302.1:0-2657 GCA_041670625.1 Lentimicrobiaceae bacterium
ATTATCAGACTACAATCTTGAAAATCTTCTTAGATCGAGAATGCAACAACACCAGAATGTCAATTATCTTTTTCTGGGAAGCAAGACTCATCTGCTGAACGATATGTTTAATAATAAAAACAGAGCTTTCTACAATTCAGCATATCACCTTCAGTTGCCTCCACTTCCTGAGTTGGATTCCATAGCATACCTGATTCGGAAGTTCTCTGATACAGGTCTGATTATAAATGAACAAATGGCACAGTACCTTATTCAAACTGCCGGAAATATTCCATACTACATTCAGTTGATTGCCTCAGAAGTCTGGCAAAATTCCATTACGCATTCCACAAATATCAGCCGAGAGATAATTGATGAAAGTGCTGAACAGATCATCAATAACAAATACGATTATTATTCCGAATTATTCGATAAGCAGTCAGCAAAGCAGAAACAATTATTGCTTTCACTGGTGCATTCAGGCGAGAACATTTATTCCATTCAATATACAAGGTACTATAACTTATCATCACCATCAACAACTCAAAAATCAGTTGCAGCACTGCTTGATAGTGGAATAATTGAGAAAACCGACAACAAATATATTATCAGTGATCCATTCTTTAAGAGATTTCTCAGTAGAATTGCGATACTTTAAGAACGTCCCCCCCCCTCGATAAGTACTCGGCCCCTCGATAAAGGACTCGGGGACCGACTCGGGGGGGACGGACTTACTACTTTACGGGATATGCGAATTCCAGTCCAAAGCTATGAGGATCTACCAGGGTATTGGTCATAGCTTGTTCAACATTAAAGCTTAAGACTGATCCGTTTTTCAGTTTAAAACCGAATGAAAGTCCGGCAGTGGCCATTACCTGGTCAACAAATTCCGAATCAATGCACTCCCCGGCGTAATAATAATAGTTCTTGCCGGCTGTATATACAATTGCAAGAGAGGGTTGGATAATAAAGAAGCCGTTACCGGGATTATAATTGAGCAGGACACCCAATCCGCCGAATCCCTGAACTTCTATCAGATTCTTGAAATAAAACACTTCATGATTTTCGTTGCATAAATCACCCAACAATGCACCGCCAAGAACACCGGCCTTCAGCAGGGCATCTGATCCCACTTCTTTATTTAATAACCAATAGGAGGCTTCCACTCCAATGTAGTTTACAAAGTAAGGACTACTAAAAAGCCCATTTCTGTAATACGGGTAATCCCTGCCAACGGTGGCTGAAATATCGACCTTTTGATTGAATTTGTACCCTACATTCAATGACAATCCTTGCATATAGTCACATTGCTGCATGCCTGCTGAAAATCCCACTCCCGGCTTATCTCTCTCAATCATGGATGCAGTTTGCGCATGAACGGTTATCATAATAGCCAGGAAAAATAATAGTGTAAAAATGTGTTTCATGATGAACGGATATAATTAAGTTTGGTTTGTAAGAACAATCAAATATAGGAATATAATTTAAGGTAGTTCAATATGGGAGTGAAATTATGGGCTACATGTATATCCTGCTTTGCGCAAATGGTCAATATTATACCGGAAGTACTAAAAATCTTGATTTGAGAATTAAACGGCATAGTGATGGTAAAGGCGCAAACTTTACCTCAAAACATCTACCTGTTGAACTGGTATATTATGAAAAGTTTCAAAGGATTCAAGATGCCTTTCTAAGGGAAAAGCAAATCCATAATTGGAGTCATAAGAAAAAAGAAGCTTTGATCCATGGCGATACGGAGGAAAAAGGAGACGCCAGCAAGGAGACGCCAGCGTGGCGTCTTTACGACGTTCTTTTCTACCTGTTCTACCTTTTTTCTCTTTTCTTTTTCGCTTTTCTTGTTTCTCTTTTCTTTTTCGCTTTTCTTGTTTCGCTTTTAGCAGCCGGTTGGGATGTCTTCTTCGTGAATGAGTTGGTCGGATAATTCTATCTTGGCATTGAGGAGCTTGGAGACCGGACAGATCTGTTTGGCTTTGAGTGCCAGTTCATGAAATTGCATTTCGTCGAGGCCGGGAACATCGGCTACTAAATTCAGGTGAACCATAGTGATGCTTCCGTCTTCGAACGTTACGGTGGCATTGGTCTGCAGACTGGTGGGGGTAAAACAGGCTTCACTGATGAGAAAGGATATCTGCATGGTGAAACAACCGGCATGGGCAGCGCCAATGAGCTCTTCGGGATTGGTACCCGGGGCATCCTCAAACCGGGTCCTGAATGAATAGGGGGTTTCTTTTAATACGCCACTGTGGGTGGATAGGGTTCCTTTGCCGTCTTTTCCGGTACATTTCCATTCTGCACTTGCTTTTCTTGTGAATTTCATGTGTTATGTTGTTTGGTTATATACTGCACTGATAACGATTAAGAAGGGAAAATGTTTAATGATGCCCCCCCCTCGGTAAAGTACTCGGGGGGCGCTCGGCCCCTCGGCAAGGACTCGGGGACCGCACTCGGGGGGCGCTCGGCCCCTCAGTAAGTACTCGGGGACCGGACTCGGGGACCGACGGATGGGGAAAAGAGAGACGCCAGCGTGGCGTCTGTATTGTAACGGTCATTACCGTAACGGTGGTTACGATTAATTTCTTATATTTGCAAAAAACGTGAACTATGCAGAAATTTTATGACCGCGAAAAAGAAATCGCTCTTTTGTTAAACACCGAGCA
>JBAXYX010000303.1:0-2614 GCA_041670625.1 Lentimicrobiaceae bacterium
AGTCATGAGGTGATGTTGAGGTATAGTTTTAAGCTGGAATTGGAAAAATCAAAAAAAAGCTTCCGTAATACCAGATTCTTATAAAGAAAAAGTTGTTCGGAAATATTATATTGCTATTTTTGTCGATCAGAATTCGGTGAATTTCTAATAATAAATGGGAAGGAAAACCGTTATTTGCATTAAATCAGGTAATAAACATGAAAAAAGTCTTCAACTACATCATTGCTGCTCTTGTTCTGAGTAGCTGCAGTAACTCAGGCAACGGTGAACTAGTAGGTGTCTCGAAACGAGAAAAATTTTACCAACCCGATCCATATGGTATGGCTTACATTCCTATGGGAAGTTTTACGATGGGTGTCGGTGATCAGGATGTGCCCTATGCACACATTAATGATCCACGTACAGTTTCTGTTAGTGCATTCTATATGGATGAAACGGAAATTACAAACAATGAATACCGCCAGTTCGTTTTCTGGGTTCGTGATTCAATTGCTCGTCGTAAACTTGGTGATGTTAAACCGGAAGACTTTCTTGTTGAAGAAAACAAGAAAACCGGAGAAACATATGATCCCCCATTCCTGAATTGGAAAACCGAGATCAAATGGACTGGTGAAGAAGAACGAGATGCACTCGAAGATATGTTCCTTCCTGAACATGAGAGGTATTTTAGGAAAAAAGAAATAGACACACGTAAATTATTCTATGAATATTTCTGGGTAGATTATCGTGCAGCCGCAGGAAAAGATTTTTCAGCAGGTGATCCTATTAATGCTGGTTTAGCAAACCGTCCGCAAGGTTTGAAAGATCGTTCATTGTATGTTAGAAAAGAAGTCATCAATGTTTATCCTGATACCTTAGCATGGATTCATGATTATGCTTATGCATATAACGATCCAATGACAGAACGCTATTTCTGGCATCCTGCTTATGACAACTATCCCGTAGTTGGTATTAACTGGAAACAGGCAAAGGCATTTGGTATTTGGCGTACCGAACTTTTGAGAGCTTATCTAAATGGCCGTGGTAATGCAGTTGTAAATGAATTCAGGCTTCCTACAGAAGCTGAATGGGAATGGGCTGCACGTGGAGGTAATTCATTTAGTCCGTATCCTTGGGGTGGCCCTTATAGCCGCAATGAAAAAGGATGCTTCCTTGCTAACTTTAAACCATTACGCGGCAACTATGTTGATGACGGTGGTTTAACTCCTGTTATTGTAGCACATTATCCTGCAAATGATTTTGGCCTTTATGATATGTCAGGTAATGTTGCAGAATGGACAAATGACGCTTACGATGAATCATCCTATAATTTTACCTGGGATATGAACCCGGCATATAATTACAACGCTAAAGATAGTGATCCGCCTGCATTAAAGAGGAAAGTAGTTCGTGGGGGATCATGGAAAGATATATCCTATTACTTACAGGTAAATTCACGTACGTATGAGTATCAGGACACTTCAAAGAGTTATATTGGTTTCAGATGTGTGCAGAACTTTATGGGTCGTCAAAAAGATGATAATCCTGCTCGTGCTTCGAAGATATATAACTAGAAATGATAACAAATTCACACAACTCTATTAATTAACCACACAAAACAAAAATTACAATCATGGGATTGAACAATTTAGTCAGAGGAAGAGGATTTAAAAACTTCATGGCAAAACTATATGGCTGGGGAGCCGCAATAGTTATTCTTGGGGCACTTTTCAAAATAAACCACTATACTGGTGCAAATGAAATGCTAATCCTTGGAATGGGAACAGAATGTGTTATATTCTTCTTCTCAGCTTTTGAACCACCACATGTTGAACCGGACTGGAGCTTAGTGTATCCGGAACTGGCTGGTATGTATCATGGCTCTGGTAAAGAAACAGCAGCTATTAAAGGTAAAACTCCAACTCAGGAACTTGACAATATGCTTGAAAAAGCAAAGATTGGCCCTGAGCTGATTCAGAGTTTGGGTAATGGATTACGTAACCTTAGTGATAACGCAAGCAAAATGTCAGATCTGTCAAGTGCTGCTGTTGCAACTAATGATTATGCACGTAATTTGACTAACGCCAGTAAATCAGTTAACGATCTTTCTGTTAATTCTGCTAAAGCTGCTGAAACAGCAAACCAGCTTACCGGTACTTATCAGCAAACTGCTCAGGCTCTTACTAAATCAATGGAAAAGCTCGACTTCTCAGGAATGGATAGCAGAGTATATAACGAACAAATGCAGAAATTGGCTAATAACTTATCAGCACTCAATGCTACTTATGAACTTCAATTGAAAAATTCAAGTTCATCTGTTGATGATGCAAGTAAGCTCCATAATACAATGACCCAATACTTAACACATATAAGTGATTCAGCTCAGGATATAAGCCGCTATCGCCAGGAAATGGATACCCTGACCAAAAAAGTTACGGCTTTGAACCAGGTTTATGGCAACATGCTAGCAGCCATGAATGTTAATGTAAGATAGCAAGCTAATCATTAAGAATTAATTTAATAAGTAAAGGAAAATTATGGCTGGATACAAGGAAACGCCGCGGCAAAAAATGATCGCGATGATGTACCTGGTGTTAACTGCGCTACTTGCTTTAAATGTGTCTGTCGAAATTAT
>JBAXYX010000304.1:0-2603 GCA_041670625.1 Lentimicrobiaceae bacterium
CACCGGAGACCAATAAGAACCTGACCATTCATAATTTACACCATTCACAGGAAACAAATAAGATACATTTACCCCTAATACTCCTCTATCACTATCATAATAAAAATATTCATCTCTTATGATTGTATCTCCTACTTGATAATACCCTGGCCTGTTGAAGCTAAAACTAAACTCATTTCCCCATGCTTGTGACTGGCCCTTATAGGCTACTTCGGCAGTGATCTTGGCTATTGCAGGATTATCATTAGGATAAGAAGAAGCATATACGGTATATGTTGTATCAGTCGTATATGGGCCGTGGTTCCAGCTTATCGTAGATGATTGTGGTAAATTCCTAAGAGTTAAGATCGCTGTATTGCTGCATTCAAATTCAGGGCCTTCAATATAAACATTATTGAAGAGTGAATAATCAATATCTGCAAGTATAGAACGTGAGAGGGTAAAGGTTGAATTTCCTATAGTAATATCCGCATATATTATACAATCCCCATAATAATCACTTTGAAATACTACACTGTCTGTACCTTGCCCGGAAACCATACTTAAATTCGAATTTGAGGTTCTCCATGTCATTGTAGCACCCAATGGCAGATTTTCTATAGTGTATGTTGCTTGACGGTAAATGGTAGATGGACCTGAAAGGGAGGGAGCTTTCAATCCTAACACAGAATAAGCAAAAGTTGCATTACCCGGACTTGTCGGATAGTATCCGTAATACTGCCCCAATGTATTCCATACCTGGTACACATAGGTTCGTAACGTTACATTTGTATTTGTCAGGCTGCCCGGCACTACTTCACAGAAACCTTCGCCGAAATTCGGATTGATAGCACTCCAACCAGTAGAGAAAGCACCTCTTCCCCATACTCCTGTGATATTATATACTGTACTTGGTAAAGCAACCGTTTTTTGTACTTCAACTCTTTTTACCATATAATAGGCCGCAGAAAGACCCTGTGCGGACATCATGAGAGCCTTGTATTGTTCCGATGTGCCAACAACCGTACCAGATGTAGCCGATGCTTGTACAAGTTGATAAGGATATCTCAGATAGTCTAATGCGCGTTTGGCATTAACACGACCATAGCCGTATTCAACATCAAATCCAAAGTCTCCCTTATCATCAGCACTTAATTTGATGATATTCTCGATATCATCGTTGGCAAGATTCGAGTTATAACCTTTAAGTAAAGACGCAATTCCCGTGACATGAGGTGCCGCCATGGAAGTACCGCTCATGCTACCGTAGTCGTCCACTATCGTAGAATAAATGAAAGAACCTGGAGCACAAACATCAATATGGCTTCCTTGTCCTGATGTATTATTAATCTGATCATTATCTTGTGTGGAACCTACAGCAATCACATTATCGTATCCTGCGGGATAGGCAACTACACCAGGTTGATTTTCTTGATGATTACCCATTGATGTCACAAAAACACGGTTGTTTTTATATGCATAGGCAACAGCTTGTCTCACCGTTGTTGAATAACGACCGACAGTTCCATCTTCATAGCGGTGAGAATAACTATTATTAAGCACATGAACATTCGGGCTGTAATTGACGGCATCCACTATTGCCTGATAAGTTTCAGCATCTCCGCTTCCATCTATTCTTTGAGGGTGGATACGGGCATTCCAATCCACACCGGTAACGCCTTGCCCATTGTTCGATTCGGCAGCCGCAATTCCTGCAATATGTGTACCATGGTGTGTCCAGTCACCAGAACCGATACCCGTATCGCCTCCGGCTATCTTATCGTTTAAATCAATATGGTTTCTGTCCACTCCTCCATCGATAATTGCTATAATGCTATTTGGATTTCCTGTATAAATATCCCATGCAGCCTCTGCATGAATATCGCACCCCTGATTTATCCAGTTGTTCATATTCCATTGCTCGAAATAATATTGATCAATAGGAGCGATACAAGGTGCAGAAATCCCATCAGGCTCGGCATACAGTACTTCAGGTATGGTTTTCAGATGTTCGAGGATTTTATCCACATTCCTTCCTTTTTCGAGCCCGATTTTGTATAACCTGCTCATATCCGCTTGCCTGACTTCACGTCCATCGGGTAAAACGCTAAGTGTGTCAGCTCTGTTGAACAGAGGTAATGCGGGTTGAATCGAATCTTCCGTTACGGCAATTTTAGCCAAAGCATTTCGGACGGAAGGACTGGTTATTTTCGCCTTTTTTATCGTTTCGCCTTTCACCGTTGTTAATTCCGATTTTACACCATCAATAAAGTATATTAAAATTCCGTTTGTGTTTTTGGTTTGCGCATTTGCTTTAAAAATAACTATATAAACGAAACATGCTAAAAGAAATAAGATCTTTTTCATAATAACCTTTTTTTAAGTAAATTGATAATTATCACAAAGTCTTAAAACTATTATAAGTCAGCGGCTTTTTATTGCTGCCGTCCGCATCCATGGTCCATAAATTGCCTGTCGTTTTATCAATATGTGTAGAATTAAAATTCACATAAACTATTTTTTTTCCATTGCGAGCCCATGAATAATTTTTGCACCAATTTGTTAGGTTAATAAGTTCATTGGTAGAAACATCAATTCTGTTTAAACTCCATTTATCGGAATAA
>JBAXYX010000305.1:0-2602 GCA_041670625.1 Lentimicrobiaceae bacterium
AGCTAAAAGAGGTACCAATGCTATAGCCGAATCAAACAATAGTATCATTCAACATTTTATTAAAACCAACAGAGATGCTAAAAACCCTGACTTCTTCTATTATGGACTATCACTGTTTTTAGCATAGCACATCAATTACTGAACAGCCCGAATTACGTATGGTCGTAATTTAGAATGATTTAAAATAAGGCTTAATTTGATTGTAATTACAGCCTCTTCAGTAGATTAGCACTATAAAAATTATACTAAAAATACAAAAGGTACTTGACAAGCTAACTTTTGGTGTTACTTTTGCATTATAATTCTATAAATACAGTGAAAGATTGGACCTAAACCATTCGTAATTTCATTTGTTTAAACGTTATAAATAGGATTATTAATAAGGAATTTCCGTTGGAGGCACGGAATAACATGAGCGGACCACTTAACCTTTCAAAACTTAAGTCTGAAGTATTATATATTCTTCAGAAGACAGGCAAGACAGATTTTCATAAACTCTTCAAGATTCTTTATTTTGCTGATATGTGGCATATTAAAGAACGTGGAAGAACGATTGTAACAAATGATTATGTTGCAATGAAAAATGGACCAGTGCCATCAACACTTTATGATATCATAAAGGATATAAAGTTTAACAAATACACTCCTTCCTTGCCAAATTGGAGAGATGCATTTGAAGTGGAAGGCTATTTTATTAATTCTCTACAAGAGCCAGATCTTGATGAATTGTCAGAAAATGACATTATTACTTTGGATAGTGTGATTGAATGGGCATTACCTAAATCTATGAATGAGTTAACAGAGTTAAGTCATGGCATAGCATATCAAAGAGGATTAGGCACATTAAGAAATAAAGCAATCAATATCTATGATATTGCAGAAGAGAGTGGGGCAACAGCAGAGCAAATAAGATTAATGAAGGAAAGAGATATTATAAGAAAAATTTTAGCACGTCCTGATGATAGGGCTCTTACTTCTAATCATAATGTCATCTGTACCAGCCAGCAATAACTTTTCTGACTTTTTTTCTGAGAAGCAACTTGAAATTCTTAAACCTGGCAAACCTGAGCATGCAGTTCTTAAGGTTGGTTCTGTGTATAGAGTCGATTTGGGTGAAGCAGATGGCCTAACGCCTGATCTGGGCTACAAAACGAACAATAAGATTGTAATAGTCGTTGGTTTTGATTCTATAGGGAATGCAATTGGAATAGTATTAGTTAATACGCTTGCATATTCAATGCAAGATCCAATTTTGAAGAATGATCAATATCCCGACGAAGTAATTGTAAAAGACTCATACGTTGGAATTAATGATCTATTTGTAGTTCCAGATATTAATTTCAATTATGGAAGATCTGTTTACAAAGGCGAAATAAGCCAAGAAGAAATGATCAGGATACTTGAATCAATCTTGCAAAGTAAAGATATCCCTAAGTCTGAAAAACGAAGATTTCACATTTACAATGAACTTCAAAAGCTTAAAGAAGAATCTGAGTATCTCTGATAAGCTATATTTACGTTCCACCTGCAACTTAAATAGCTAAAAGGGGCCAGTATCATCAAGTTATTACGTCAGCCATGGCAGCCGGAGTTCACGGCTGAGGCGACCGGAAGCATTTTTTCAGGGTTGCACTCCTGATAATTTTATGTGTGGGCGTTTCAATGAATCGGGTAACGAAAAAGATATGGCGTGGCACCTCATGCCGGGGCAGGATGGTTTGGAACTCCTGTACCAGTTGCTCTTTTTGGACCGGGTCAGGTTCAGGGCCTTCAAGGACCAAAATGGGCAGGCTGCCCAGCTTTGAATCAGGCAGTGAAGCAATAAAGTAACGCTGCGTGGATCCCTCTGTATCACCGGTGTGCCCGGCATCCCTTGGGAGTCCCGTTTGTTGGTATGCATCCAGTACAGGGGCAATTTTACGCTCTACGGTTTCAGGGAATATCTTAAAGCCGCCGCTGTTGATCACATGATCTGACCTTCCGAGCCAGCGGAAGGTCCGCGGACCGGTAATCTCAACCAGGTCATGGGTGATCATGGGGGCATCTGACAGGTGTGGTGCATGGATGATCAGGTTTCCATCGTCGCCCGTTTGAATGGTAATTCCCTCCATCAGGGTGTAATCGTCGGAAGCATCCGTTCCGTTCAGTTTCTGCAAAGCGATATGTGAAATGGTTTCAGTCATACCGAAGGTGGACCAGACCTTTTCAGGGAGGGAGGCCATCTCCAGTTTCAACCGGTAACTGATGGGGGCACCGCCGACAATCAGGTTGCGTATGCCCTCCAGTCTCTTCTTCTGTTCCGGATCATGCAGGCTGTTGAACACCTGGGCAGGTACCATGGCGCAGAAATCGATCGGTTGAAGGGGGGTGGGGGGAGTAAACGCATCAGGCGGCCTATCCTGAACCGGTACTCTTAACGGATGGCTGCCGGGCGCCACTATCCTAAGGTTCAACCCGCGTTCAAAGGCACGTACCACCATCATCATACCGGCAATATTTTTGGCGCTGAGGCAGAGCAGCGCATTCATGCCCGGTTGCAGGTGCAGGTAGTCGCAGGTGAGGTGTGCCGAATTCAGCATAGCTTGTTTCGGGTGCCTGATCA
>JBAXYX010000306.1:0-2584 GCA_041670625.1 Lentimicrobiaceae bacterium
ATTGAAGATTGATCCGCTAAACTGGATCATTAATTCTTCTGTATCAATCCAACTAATTAATCTGTCGAAATCTTGTTTGCCGAATTTTTCGAGTGTTATCATTATTTTATTCCTTGTTGCTTTTTTATAGGTTTGTTTTTTACAGATAACTTTAGGTTGAGAAGGCAGGGTAATCAATTTCAGTTTTAACTTCCCCCTTTACCGATTTCAAATGGATGATAAATCCTTTGACCCTTAATGATATAAAAAAGTTACAGTCAACTATTATCAAGGGTGATTCAAATTTAAATAATTTTGAGGTTCCATAATTCAAGAATTTTGAAAAAAAGTTATATATTTATCACACACTTAACAAAAGAGCATCATGAAAAGCTTAGTGCACTTTCTGTTTATGATATTGGCTGTTTCTGTAACTTCTTGCTTTTCGGAGTACCAAAAGTCAGGCAATCGGCATATCATAAAGGGCAACTACTTTGGTCAAACTCCTCCGGGTGATACAGCTAAGCTGTTTGCTCCAGGTGTTATATCTTCAGGATTGAATGACAGGGACTTTGCCATAACTCCCGATGGTAATGAAATATTTTTCTGTCGTGAAGCAGGCAATTTTACCTATACTACTATTTTCCATACCCAGAGAGTTAATGGCATCTGGACCAGCCCTGAGGTTTTTGAATACTGTACCAATCCTGATTATAAGTACGTTGAGCCCCACCTCTCCCCCGATGGGAATAAGTTGTATTTTATCTCCACCATGCCTTTTGATTCCTTTAGCATGGGCAATGAAGATATCTGGGTGTCGCAAAAGACAGATAGTAAATGGGGACAACCCAAAAACCTTGGTTCTCCGGTGAACACCAAGAGCAAGGAGTTTTTCCCATCGGTAACAAATACCGGCACCATTTATTTTACTCATTACGATTCTGTTGACAACGATGAATATATTTACCGTTCACGGCTCTTAAACGGAGTGTACCAACAGCCTGAAAAGCTGGGGCCGAATGTAAACACAGGTAGTTCGAGATACAATGCATTTGTAGCAGTTGATGAAAGCTATATAATAATTCCGGCTTATGGAATGCCTGATAGCTATGGTGGAACTGACTACTATATATCATTTCGCGACAGTTTGGATAATTGGAGTCAACCAATAAATATGGGTCCTAAAATCAACACATCCAATCCAAAGGAATGGTCGGCAACGATATCGACCGATGGCAAGTACCTGTTCTTCATGTCGGCCCGATTAGGGAGTCATAAACTTGATAAACTTACCACTGAATCGTTGCAAAACTTTTTCAATGCACCACAGAATGGGAACACCGATATATATTGGATCAGCACCTCTGTTATTGATGAGTTGAAAGCGAAGGCCGGGTTTTAAGCCAAAATTTAAAACCTACGGTATTGTTACAAACTTTGAATTACTTGAAAAAATTCTGTCCATAAAAATAAAACAGCATGGAGACTATAAAATCACTTAACACTATAGGTTTCGAATCACTGTATTCTACTTTTAAGGAAGCATTCAGTGATTACGAAGTTCAGGTTACCAAGGAAGAACTTGGCATCATGCTAAGCCGGCGAGGTTTTGTTCCAGCTTTATCTTTTGGTCTGTTTGATGATGATAAACTAATCTCATTCACTCTGAATGGAATAGGTAGTTTTAATGGTGAGAAAACAGCGTACGATTCCGGTACAGGTACATTAAAGGAGTACCGGGGTAAAGGATATGCCTCCAGGATTTTTACATTCTCTCTGCCGTATTTAAAAGAAGCCGGTGTTTCACAGTATTTGTTAGAAGTTCTGCAACACAATACCAATGCCGTTTCGGTATATAAAAAACTGGGTTTTGCTGTGAGCCGGGAGTTTAACTATTTTGTTCAGGATGGTTCTTTGGTTAGGATTTCCAGTAAAAGCCTTCCTTTGGATTACCGTATCAGTAAAATCAGCCTGGAGCAGCAAGGTGAATATGCAAGCTTTGGCGATTTCGTTCCTTCCTGGCAAAATGGGTTTGAAGCTATTATGCGCAGAGCAGATGATTTTAAAATCCTCGGTGCATATAAAGGGCTTGAATTGGTTGGATACTGTATTTTTGAACCCACTTCGGGTGATGTTACTCAGCTTGCAGTAGAAAGATCCCATCGTCGGCAAGGTGTTGCCTCCCTATTGCTTAACGAAGCCCTAAAATTTAACAAACATCCATTTGTTAAGGTCATCAATACTGACATCACCTGTAATAATATAATGGAATTCCTAAACAGTTGCGGAATTCCATTAAAAGGTAAGCAGTTTGAAATGATTAAAAAACTATAAGAGATTCCAATGTCCAATCTGTTACACCGGTCCGTGGATCCTTCCAGAATCCTTTGAGTACAGGGCTGTATATCCAAGTAACAACAAAAGGAGAATCATCAGTTTATAATTGATACCATGTTTTGGAGTTGTCAATGTAACTTGAAAAGGTATGCTTTACAACTCTAACTACCCCCTTTACCTATTTCTATTTGCTTATTAAAATACGTATGTCTTATATCCTTCACCTGATCTATCCAGGCATCCATACCCATTTTCTTGATAGTGCAGA
>JBAXYX010000307.1:0-2584 GCA_041670625.1 Lentimicrobiaceae bacterium
ACTTCAACACTTCAACCCGATCGCTCATACATTTGTAATGCGCTGTCAATTACATACCTTTTCCCACTGACAAAATGACAAAAGCACCTTATATATGTGCAAATTAGAGCACACAAAGAGCATATGCACACACATACAAGCGTTTAAGTGTTGCACTTTGTACAAAAATGTAACTTTTATGCAGTTTAATACAACCTGATGCGATCAAACTAAGCCCGATCAAACCGCCCCCCGCCTCCGCAAATTCCACTTTCCGTGCCCAAACACGTGCCGCATCCATATATAGTCGCCCGGAACATTGTCCGCATTTAGCGTTCCTGTGCGTTTTAACCTCCATGTTGTATCCGTCTGTGCGTTTAACAGGGGTGCGCCACCCTTCTTTTGTGCGTCTGACGCAAAATAAGGCGATTTGCGGGGCTTTCTCCTTCGGGGTGGTTAACTGTTCCACTTCGGGGGTGTCGTGCGTCTACGGGGCTAATTTAAGACATTGCGACAGATTGTCGTGAAGGGTGTCGTGATGAAACTAATGGCTACCTGCGCCAACCTTGCTTGTGGAAAAGTCGTATCTAACATAATATATTACATCAAATGTGTTGTTGAATATCAAGCAGTTGAAAACAGAAAGTGTGGTTTGTTCAGCGTGTGAGAACTTAGTTTTGGTGCATATGATTGTAATGGGTGTTGTGTAGGGTAGAAAAAAACCCCGACCTTCTGGAACAAAGTCGGGGAAAAAGAAAAAAATAGGGGGTTTAAAGGTTTGAATGGGTAGTTAAGTAGTGGGGGTATTTACTTCATTAATGGCATAGACTATCTTCAAGGGTTTTAAGTTGTTCTTTGTATTCGTTTATTTTCTTGGTACTTTGTTCGATATATTGGTTGAGACGGTCTACTTCTTGATCTTTGTAGATATTTAACTTCGCATTATCAAGCACTAATCCGTACTTTTTGGCACTTTGAACTATTTTATCATAATACCCTTCTGTATCATCTATTTTCTTCTGTAGATATGCTTTGGCTTCTTCCATTGTTTCAAACGGCATTAGAGTATGAGAACCGCCACTACCATCAGAATAAGAATGCAGGCGAAACTCTAAATTCCCTTTACTGCTACCCATAAGTGAGATCAGTTTAATCTTGCCATCGAAGTTGTCGTAAGGTTCAAACTCACGTATTTCATCGTATTCTACTATATACTTTATTTTATCGTTGATAAAGGCTTCTAACGTCTTGCAGTGTTCTTCGCTGAAGTTGCGTATCAAGTCGCACAAATATTCAATCTTTTGGTGTACCTGTCCTGTAAGGGTATAGTGCCGTCGTTCCAAATTGGCTATTTCTTGTCTTCTTTGGACTACACCTTTCTGATACTGCTGTTCTACTTTTTCAATCTCTACTTCTTTCCAAGATTTAACAGGGGTGTCATGTAGTGATTTGACTACGAAGTTTTCACCACTTGGTATTTCTGCACCGTCCTGAGTAATAAATATTTCTTGGACTATGGTTTCTTGTGCGTTTAACTTTCCTACGACGGTTACCTTTCTTCCGTCACTTGTAAATTTGATGTTCATTGCCTTTAATTGTTTAGGGGTTTGTGTATAATTTGTCGTTGTCAATCCTAATATCTTTGATTACTCCGGTTTGAATGTAATCGTAAACACTGCGCTTAGCACCTGAAAATGAGTTCCAGTGGTATTCTATGTTTTTCAGGCAATCTGCCAACGTGCAACCTTGATGATGCTTTACGTATTGCTTAATCTCATAAACCGTGTTCCCAAAAACCGTAATGCGATCATGCTGCGAACCTGCAACCGATTCTTTCATATAATCCTTTAAGTTGGTGTAAAGCCATTTGAGAGGTCTCCTGTTTAGCTTAGGTTTTATAACCTCTTGGACACCTCCGTTTGAGCACATCAGCACACCAATACCCAACATTTCGCATATCTGAAATCCGAAATGCCTTCTGTTAACTTCAGGAATAGCAATGTAAGAATAACTGCAATACTTTAAGTGCCCGTATGCCTGCCCGATTACCTCGAAGTTTAAACTTAGCTTCACTTCAACACATATAGTGGTTTTACCCTGCTTGGCAACAAAGTCAACAATGCCATCACAAGGGACTTCCTTGTATACCTCGTACCCATCGTTGAAATAATCAATAAACTTTAGAGCTAATTCAGTTTCTTTCATTGTTTTTAATTGTTAAGTTCTATTTGCTTATTCTGCGCTCTGCAGGTACATCTTCTTGCTGATGCGATGGCTGACTATGTAGGCTGTCATTTAATCAGTTTAAAGATTACACCTTCATTATCCGGTCTAATACAATCACTACAATAGCCTGTTTCGTCATAATCAGCAAAGCAGCCATTATTATAATAGTGACATCCCTTACAGCCGTATTTGCTTTTAGCCTTTACTACCTTAATGGTCTTATTACCATCGGTAAATGTTGATCCGATTTCTCGTGTCATTTCTGTTCCTCCTTTGTATTAAGTTTTTCATTCCACCGGCATTGCCCTAGTTCGTAGAGTCGGCAAACTGGTGTACCATTGCCGGTGAAAGGAAGGAAGCACTTACGCTTACCACATAA
>JBAXYX010000308.1:0-2583 GCA_041670625.1 Lentimicrobiaceae bacterium
ACCTTCCAAAACTTGCAACAGCGTTCCATTGTTGTACCAGGTCATTTGAGTGGAAGGAACCACAACATTATCACCGAGCAATGCACTGATAGGGACATAGGAAATATCCCTAATGTCTAATTTCTTGGCAAATTGTTCATAATCATGCTTAATTTTTTCATACACCAGCCTGTCAAAATTCACAAGGTCCATTTTGTTTATACAAACGATAACATGTGGAATTTGCAGTAATGATGAGATATATGAATGACGGCAGGTTTGCTCGGTTACTCCGTTACGGGCGTCAATGAGTATGATAGCGGCATTTGCAGTGGATGCCCCGGTCACCATATTGCGGGTGTATTGTATATGACCCGGAGTGTCAGCAATAATGAACTTACGTTTGGGAGTAGCAAAATAGCGATAGGCTACATCAATAGTGATACCTTGTTCGCGTTCAGCCCTGAGCCCGTCAGTTAGAAGGGCAAGGTCCACGTGCTCATTACCACGTCGGATACTGGCTCTTTTTATGGCTTCGAGTTGATCCTCAAAGATAGACTTGCTATCATAAAGCAACCTGCCAATTAAGGTGCTTTTGCCATCATCAACACTACCTGCGGTGGTAAAACGCAGCAATTCCATATCAAGGTATCCTTTAGTTGAAAACTCACTCATAATTCAATAAAGATCTATTAAAAGCATTGATAACATTAAAAATAACCTTCTTTTTTTCGGTCTTCCATAGCAGCTTCTGACCGTTGATCATCAGCTCGTCCACCACGTTCGGTAACTCGAGTAGCAGCAATTTCATCAATAATATCTTCAATGGTGTTAGCAGTTGATAATGTTAAACCGGTACATGAGATGTCACCTATTGTGCGACATCTGACGGTTTTCCTTTCATAAAATTCACCATCTTTGAGTTTCATAAAAGGTGCTTTGGCCAGCCATTGCCCATCGCGGAAGAATACATCACGCTGATGTGTAAAGTATAGGCTTGGGAGGTTTATATTTTCCTTCATTATATATTGCCAAACATCCATTTCAGTCCAATTGCTGATAGGGAATACTCTAAAGTGCTCACCAGGATTCTTTCGTCCATTGAAGATGTTCCATAGTTCGGGGCGTTGGTTCTTTGGATCCCATTGTCCAAAAACGTCACGATGCGAGAAGAATCGCTCTTTAGCTCTTGCTTTTTCTTCATCTCTACGTCCTCCGCCCATAGCGGCATCGAACTTGTATTTCTCAATCGTATCAAGCAATGTAGTAGTTTGAAGGATGTTACGGCTTGCATTTACGCCTGTTTCTTCAACTACCCTGCCGGTATCAATGCTTTCCTGTACTGAACCTACATAAAGAGTAGCACCAATTTTTTTAACCAGTTTGTCACGGTATATAATTGTTTCTTCAAAATTATGACCTGTATCAATATGCAACAGAGGGAAAGGTAGCTTTGCCGGCCAAAAGGCTTTAACTGCTAAATGTGTCATTACAATAGAATCCTTCCCTCCTGAAAAGAGAAGTACCGGTCTTTCAAATTGGGCAGCTACTTCACGTATTACATAAATTGATTCGTACTCTAATTCCTCAAGATGTGTAAGGTTATAATTACTTTTCATGCTGTTTTATTATAGGTAATATATAGTCATAAAGCCGGGTTATCGTTTGTTGGGGATTGATCTCAGCAGTATAGAGCGTTATATCAGGATTTGCAGGCACTTCAAAGGGGGCACTGACGCCAGTGAAATTAGTAATCTCTCCTAGTCGTGCTTTTTTATACATTCCTTTGACGTCTCTTTTCTCACAAATATCGGGAGGCGTATCTACAAAGGCATTTACAAAGTATGGTTCACCTACAATCTTTTGAGCTATAGCTCTCAAATCTTCAGTAGGTGTTATAAAAGCACAAATGGTTATAATGCCGGTTTCAGAGAACAGACGTGATATCTCAGCTATCCTGCGGATGTTCTCCTTACGGTCAGCTTTTGAAAAGCCCAAATCACTACAAATGCCTTGCCGGGTAACATCACCATCAAGCATGCTGATAATGAAGCCTTCATTACTTAATTTTTGTTCTAGTCCTTTCCCGATCGTAGTTTTACCGGAGCAAGGTAAGCCGCTTATCCATATTACGACCCCCCTTTGTTTGGGGACGTTTCTGCATATATCTCTGTTCATTCCTAATCGTTGTATCAGTGAGCAAATTTAGCACTATTTCCCTAAGTAATTCAACCTTGGTTTATTAATAAAAAAGCCACGAACATCGTGGCTTATATTTCCTAACTGACAGTTACTTTATGGGTTCTCTTCTTTTTGCGTTTTTCCAGGTCATGAGTATCATCATCGGTATAATATCCATATCCGTAACCATAACCGTAGCCATAATTGCCATAACTATAACCATAACGGTTGTTATCATATTTAACATCGTTTACAAGAATGGCGATATTATTCAGACCGCGTTTTTCCACATCGGAAATTATAGATTCAAATACTTTCTTGATAGTGAAATTCTGACGGGTCACAAATATATTTACATTTGAGTGTTTCATTAATAAGTATGCATCAGTTACTAGTCCAATTGGAGGAGTATCAATAATAATA
>JBAXYX010000309.1:0-2575 GCA_041670625.1 Lentimicrobiaceae bacterium
AGTAAGCTCAAAGTCATCAAATTGTAAACTCGAAAATAAAATATTCACTTAAATAATAGACCATTATGAAAAAGTTCAATTCATTCATCATATTGATGATAACCCTAACCCTGGTTAGCTGTTCATCAATGAATAAGTCACAAAAGGGTGCCATTATCGGCACAGCAGGTGGAGGAGCTGCAGGAGCTGTTATTGGGCGTGCATCAGGTAATACAGCTCTGGGGGCAATTATAGGTGCAACCGTGGGTGGTGTGTCAGGAGCAATCATTGGGCGTCAAATGGACAAACAGGCTGCTGAAATGGAAAAAGAAATAGATGGAGCAACCATTGAACGTGTTGGTGAAGGCATTGTTGTTGAATTCAGTGGTAAAGTACTCTTTGGATTTGACAAATCTAACCTTACGGCCGAAGCTACTAAAAACCTGGGCAATCTAACTGATATCCTTCTGAAATACCCTGATACTGACATTATTATACAAGGACATACTGACAGCAAGGGATCAACAAGTTATAATCAGACTTTATCTGAAAAGAGAGCCAGAACAGTATTAAGCTATCTGATTAATAACAGAATTCCGAGTTCGCGCCTTAGCGCTGTCGGCTATGGTGAATCAACTCCTAAGTACAGTAATGACACAGAAGATGGGCGGTCACAAAACCGTAGAGTTGAATTTTTAATTACGGCAAACGAGAAAATGAAAGAAGCAGCTCGCAAAGAAGCTGAAAATAGTGGAAACTAATCATCAATTATCATGAAAACAAAAAAAATCATTTTATTATTGGCTTGCATATTAATGGGTAACATCGCATTAATGGCACAAAACAGTATGTCGTTCGGTATTCGTGCGGGTGTTAACTTCCAAAATATTAACGGGAAAGACGCGCAAGGCGACCAACTTGACAATACGATCGTTCCGGGTTTCAATGCCGGTGTTAATATTGAAATACCGGTTGGTACTGATATTTACTTTCAACCCGGACTGCTATTCTCAACCAAAGGAGCAAAATCAACAGAGACCATTCTTTTACAAGAAGTTACGAGCAAATTGTCAATTTCATATATTGAGTTACCCCTGAATATTGTTTTCAAACCATTACTTGGTACCGGGCACATGTTATTAGGTTTTGGCCCTTATGTTGGTTATGGAATAACAGGTAAATATAAAATTGAAGGAGGCAACCTTTCGTATGATCAGGATGTAAAATTCAAAAACGAAGTTTCAAATGCAGAAGCACTTGACACTGATATTTTCTACATGAAAGCACTTGATGCAGGGGCAAATTTCATTATTGGTTATGAAATGGCCAGTATGTTATCATTTCAACTCAATGCGCAATTAGGGTTAATAAACATATATCCTAAATACACAGGAATTGAAGACACCCCTTCATGGAAGAATACAGGGTTTGGTCTGTCACTAGGATACAGATTTTAACATACACTGATCGGGTATTTAAGAATCCCTCCTCTCCCTAAAGCAAAACCGCCATAATATTCTGCATGGCGGTTTTTATTTCAATCAGGTTCATCATGATGAGGGAAAGAGTGATTCAGATTCTTTAATACAATAATTATCATGCACTACAATCAATTGATCCGATAAGTTGTTATATGTATTAGAGATCAATGAACACCAAGTATTTCAAGATTGCATAAGCAATGAATTAGCGCGGCATAAACACGTATAAGTTTTATCAAACAGATTCTAACTTTTAAAATCAACTATCATGGGAAATTTACTTTATTATGTAGCAGTAATTTTAATTATTGTATGGGCAATAGGATTTTTGGGATACAGTGCCGGAGGACTCATTCATATCCTATTGGTAATTGCTATCATAGCGATTATACTACGCCTTATACAAGGAAAAAAGCCAATCTGATCCCTGATACCTTCGTACCCTTTTGTATAAGAATTCAGTTAATGAATAGCAGGTAATATCAATGTTCCGGTTACCCTGCGGCTAACTGTTTTTAATATACTTTGGCCGGCTCTATACTAAGGTGTCCCTTCATAAAGCATCATAATTACTGCTTTATCACTTTAGTAGCTGAGCTGCTGAAGGTGAGTGTAGCTGAGCTTTTTTTCGAACTCATCATAATTAAGCGATGATTCAACGGTAATGACTTTTGTTTCACCGGGCAACAAGTCAAAGTAATTATCGGAAAACGAATAAGCATTGCCTTCACTTATCAGCATCAGGTTTTTACACAGGTTTTTAGCCGTGATTTCTATTTCATACTTATCATTTCGTTGACGGATATGAGTGCTGATGTCAGGAAATGGGAGTTGTAGATTTTTAGGTTTCTCCAAATAAAAGATATCAGAATCAATCAGTCGTTCATTTTTAATAAAAGTAACATAAAGCAAAGCATCAGTTTTGTGTTGCATGGCCGGTAATTTATCCAGGCCAATGGTTGCCATTACCTTTGAGCCATTTGATGGCATGCTTACACTGACTGATCTGTTCCATAAAGAAATGCCATGGAAATCCATCAAGTTGATTCGGAGTGATCCTGTGGTACTTTCCACATCCGAGATACCTCTTATCACCAGGTTGTTCCCTTCAATGG
>JBAXYX010000310.1:0-2558 GCA_041670625.1 Lentimicrobiaceae bacterium
CCCATTAACCGTAGAATATGTTTTTCCATCAAAAATCCAAACAGGCATACACCCTTTGTTATTCATGGTAAAAGTAACTTGGTTAATCGTTTGATCAACTGTTATATCAACATCTATATCGGCAGCCAAAGGTAATCCGGCTTCTGAAGGATGCATTACATCTTCCGGTGAGCATGCCGTAAAAGCCAACAAAAGTATCAGTAGGCTTGCCAAATAACTATATATTCGTTTCATATATTTCTACTTTTTGTTTATTAATAATTATTCTGCACTAATGTTCCTTGTGCCGCATCAATTTCACCTTGAGGTATAGGTAAATGCGTCTTCTTAGCAGACCAGGTATTGGTACGGTAACCGTATATATCGGGTACTAACACGCTGGCAGCTTTGCCACTACGAACCAAATCCCAATAACGTTTGCCTTCACCCACAAACTCCAAATGGCGTTCTTCCAGAATATTATCAACCGTTGGTTCTACCGTATTGGTCAATCCGGCACGTTTATGTACTTTATTCAAGTAAGCCGATGCATCTCCGGTACCTGCCCCTCTGGCAATCAATTCTGCAGCGTTCAGTAATGTTTCGGAGAAACGATATACACGTAAATTATTATTAAAGTTCAAGTCGGCATCGGCTATTTGGTCAGCATTGTAACCATTGCGAGCGATATACTTATCAAGGAAAAATCCTGTATCCTGATAACGTGCATTATATGATCCGGCTGCTGCAGCATTAAAGCAAGTAGCATCTCGTCTGCTATCACCTTCCGCATATCGTTCGTAGGTTTCTTTACGAACCGGACAGAAACCCCAACCATTGTCTCGGCCGGCTGTTCCGTCAGCCCATCCGTTAGGACTAATTAAACGAGGTAAAACCGTACCTCCTGCATATTGAGGACTCCCCCATGAACGAGCTGCATTATCATCTTTGTAATTAATTTCCCAAATTGATTCCTTACTCCACTCACCTGATTCTTCCCAAATACTTGCGTAGTCACTGACCAAATCATAAGAGCCATCTGCTATAATCTCCTTCATATAATTCAAGGCTGTAGCATATCTGGCCTCATCATTCTGATACATTACAATCTCAGCATAAAGCATATAGGCCATTGCTTGAGTTACGCGACCTTGATTTGCACTGCTTGCTTTCATAGGAAGTACTTTCATAGCTATAACTTCCTCCAAGTCAGTAACTATATTATTGTAAACATCATCTGCTGCACTTTGCTCTTTTATATAAGGGAATTCCAAATTCTCTGTATAATAAGGTATATTACCCCAGAACTTCCAAAGCAATGTATAATAATAGTTACGTAAAACACGAGCCTCAGCCTCATATATTTTTTGGTTTTCGGATGTGATATCATCTTTTGCCCAGCCAATATATTTAATAACGTCATTGGCACGCTTTACTCCAGAATAAGATACCGTCCAAAGTCCTGTCATACAGTTATTAGGCAATGCCTCATAATTCATCATTAAATGCCAATATTGGTTATCAGTTTTACCAGAACCGCCAACCCAAATATCATCTGCCATAATATCCGACATAATATTTACCGGATTGTATTGGTTCATACTCCAATCGAACCACTGCAAAGGATCATATGTAGCAATAAGTGCTTCGTAAACATGCTCATTAGTGGTGAAATAATCTTCAATAGTAACCTGCGTAGGTGATTCTACCTCCAGGAAAGAATCAGAGCATCCGGTTAACATAAAGGCAGCACTAAAAATGCTTGCTGCAAATAATTTATATTTTTTCATATCTATTATACATCTAATTGTTTAGAAACTAAGATTTGCTCCAACGGTAAATGTTCTAGCCTGAGGATATACCCCACGGTCAATACCCAAGGAAGTGCCACCAGAAGATATTTCAGGATCAAATCCGTCATATTTAGTAAATGTCAGCAGGTTCTCAGCCGCTACATAAAAACGAACAGAAGAAACAAACACTTTACGTGTCAGACTTTCAGGTAATGTATAACCCAGTTGTATGTTTTTCAATCGCAAGTAGGTACCATCTTTTACATAAAGATCTGATGACTGCCAGTTTACGTTATCACCCAAAACAAATCGAGGGAGTTTATTGGAAGTACCTTCGCCCGTCCAGCGATTAAGCATCCAGGAAGGTAAATTGGTAGCAGTAATATCACTACGACGTGTCGAATCAAAAATATCATTACCGATTGTACCTTGCCACATCATATTCAAATCAAAGTTTTTATAATTCACAGTAAAGTTCACACCGTAAGTCCAATCGGGCATGCCCTTTCCTATTTTAGTACGATCATCGTCGCTAATTTTCCCATCACCGTTTAAGTCTACAAAACGAACATCACCGGGAACTGCTGCAGGTTGGATCATTGTTTCGGTGCCCTCCGCATCAGTGTACGTATATGCTTTCACTTCAGCCATATTCTGGAAAACACCATTCGTTTTATAGCCATAGAAATAAGGGAAAGGTTCACCGTTTTGAGCGCGGCTAATCGTTCCTACTCCTTGGAAAGCATCTAAATTCGCCCAACCAGTGTCATTACCGTATTCTATTAA
>JBAXYX010000311.1:0-2557 GCA_041670625.1 Lentimicrobiaceae bacterium
GAAAACCAGGAAATCAAATTTCCTGCAAAAGGGGATTTCTGAAAATAAGATAGAAGATCTAATCACAATGATCTCACTCAATCCTATCTTTCGAAAAATCAGAAAAGAAAACCAATATATTGGCGAAAAACGCATCATGCAAAACCTTTCAAGGAAAAACCAGCAAACACTTAACAACAATTCCTGTAACCTGTATTAACGATCTATAAGTCTGTTGAATATGGGAAACATGTAAACTTTATTTTAGACCATATAACACAAATCAGTTATTGATTATAGAATTTTGAACTATTGCAATTTACAATGTTTGTTAACTGATCGTTGTGTTATTATACTGATATTATACACGTTATCAAACGATATCAAACTTTTTAAGTGTTAAACAAAAAAATTAATGATCATTAAAAAACTAATCATGTTTGCAAGACTAATTTTCCCCATTATGGGAATGACTAAAATCAAACTTATTGTTAAACGACAATATAAATGGCTCGTTGAACTTGTTGGTGCAGATTTAATGCTGGAAGTAAGAGAAGAAGACTTTATTATTGACCCACCTGCATGAAGGACTGCAATAAAGCAAAGTTCTTGTTGAGAACACCTTTCCTGTGAATGATGAATCATAGATTAGTAGTTGAATAATCAATGACATTCACACGAGGAAGTGTGTTTGTACTATGATGTAATAAGTTCCTGCCTTTTTATTTAAATACTTAACTTTGCCATAAATAGTTAAGTAGTATAGCACATGATAAAAGCATCAGGCATCAGGAAATCATATGGTTCACTTGAAGTATTAAAAGGAGTATCCATTCAGGTTAATAAAGGCGAAATTGTATCTATTACAGGTGCTTCCGGTGCAGGCAAATCAACATTACTGCACATTCTGAGTACTTTGGATAAACCCGATGCCGGTAGTATCATTGTTGATGGAATCGACATTCAAAAGCTTGATGATAAGAAGCTTTCGGAATTTAGAAACAGGAAAATAGGCTTTGTATTTCAGTTCCATCATCTTCTCCCCGAGTTTACTGCTCTTGAGAATATTTGCATTCCGGCCTATATTGCTCGCCGAAGTACTAAAGAAGCAAGAAACAAAGCGGTTGAACTATTGGATTTACTCAAAATGAAGGACAGAATGGACCATAAACCAAGTGAACTCTCAGGAGGTGAACAACAAAGAGTTGCAATAGCCAGAGCCCTTATAAATGATCCGGCAGTAATTATGGCTGATGAGCCTTCAGGTAATCTTGATTCAGTGAATGCCAAACAGCTTCACAAACTGTTCTTCGAATTACGCGATGCATTGAACCAAACTATACTCATTGTTACACATAATGAAGAACTTGCTGAAATGGCCGATAGGAGAATATACATGCGCGACGGCAATATTTTTGATAAAGAATAACATTTTACCTCAATAATCTGATTGTTTGAGCGTTTGTGAAATTAGCAAACAAGAATTTTATTTTATGAAACAAGATCCCCTTTTCCCTTTTCTGCTATATCTATTCCTACTTTCAGGTCTTCCGCTTATTACTTGCGGACAGACTTCTGACAAAGCTCAACTTCAGCAATTTGAAAATGCTATTACAAAAGGTGAAGAGTACCTTGCAGCTAAAGATTATGCAAAAGCTAAAGTTGAATATCAAAAGGCTCTCAGTATTAATCCTGATGCCAAATACCCTAAAGATAAACTTGCACAGATCAGAAAAGTATATATCGATCCTGCTGATGAAGCCAAATTCAAACAAGCTTTTGAGAAAGGTGACCGTTTCCTGGCTGAGAATAACTATTTATCTGCAAAAGAACAGTATGGTATTGCGTTGCAGATAAAGCCTGAAGACAGAATAGCCAGAGAGAAAATGCTACAAGTTGAAAAGCTTGCTGAAGAGAAAAACGTTAAGGATAAGGAGTATCAGTCACAAGTAGAAATAGCCGACAATCTTTTCCTGGCTAAGGATTATACCGCTGCCCGCAAACAATATGAGTTGGTTGAGAAGCTAAATCCTGATCAAAAATATCCCAAGACCAGGATAAGCGAAATCGATGCTTTACTTGCCAGTCAAAAATCGGTGAATGATTCCTATGATAAAGCAATAACCGATGCTGACGAAGCATACATGAGTAAGGATTTTAGCCTCGCTCAAATCAAATATGAACAAGCCTCCAGAATAAAACCTGATGAAAATTATCCTAAGAGTATGCTTGAAAGGGTCAAGGAATCTATGGGTACCCAACTGAAAAATAAAGCTACTTACAATGATGTAATTAACCAGGCAGATGGACTGTTTAATAAAAAAGACTACCAGGCAGCCCTGATAAGCTATCAGAATGCATTATTATTAATGTCTGATGAGAAATACCCTACGGAACAAATAAACAAGATCAATAAAATGCTTCAGTCTGCCCAGGAACTGGAAGATAATTACAATAAGGCCATCTCACTTGGTGATCAATTATACAATGAAGGAAAGTTATCGGAAGCAATTACTGCTTACCGACAAGCAAAAAATCTAAAACCTGATGAATCGTATCCTGAAGCAAAAATCAATGA
>JBAXYX010000312.1:0-2534 GCA_041670625.1 Lentimicrobiaceae bacterium
ACAGTGGTATTTTGAGTCCACATAAACACGCTGTTTGTAGCAAACTGACCAAACCCACTGGTAATACCATTACGCAATCCATTACCGGCACCCATCATGATCACGAGCATAAAAATACCCCAAAACACCCCAAAGGCAGTAAAGAAGGTACGCATTTTGTTCTTCTTTAACGCACTCATGATCTCTTTCCAACGGTCTAAATCAAACATATAGCGGTTCCTTTTTGCTTAATACCTTATTCATCTCTCAATGCTTCAATTGGTTTGATGGCTGCTGCTTTACGTGCAGGGATAAAACCTGCCACTGCACCACTGATTACCAGCAGTAAGAGGGCATAGAGGGCTATTTTCAAATCAACCTGGGGATGTGAAAAGAAACTCGACTCTATCTGACTGCCCACGGTTTCGAGCAGCACCACACCAAGCACCAACCCGATATAACCGGCAAACGATGTAATCAGGATGGCTTCCTGAAGCACCAGGCTTATCACACTCCATGGTGTGGCCCCCAGCGCTTTGCGAATCCCTATCTCCTTGGTGCGGTCTTTAACTACAATCATCATGATATTACTTACCCCGACAATACCGGCTATAATAGTGCCAAACCCAATAATCCATATGAACAGACTAATACCCGTAAACATCTTCTGAAAGGTCATGTAATTCTCAACACTATTCCATGTGCCGATAGCTCTCGGGTCTTTTACATCAAACTTATGAATGGTAGCCAGCTTTTGCTTAATTTCTGATTCAATCTGCTTGCTTTCTTCTACCGTTGCATCTCCAACCGTTACCGCAATGGTGTTAATACGATTGGCTCCCGTAAACACTCTTTGGGCGGTCGACATGGGTACATAAATGATACGCATATTATCTTCCCTCCCGTCATCATCAGTAAACACACCCACTACTTTAAAGGGTACTCCGTTCACTTTGATATACTTACCAATGGCAGGTTCTCCTTTAAAGAGGGCATCACGTACCGTTGTACTAATGGTGGTCGTTTTTCTGAACTGATTAATATCAGTATTATTGACAAACCTCCCATTCATAATGCTGAGCTTTTCAATGAACTGGTAATCCGGATAAACCATACGAATATTGAAAGTGCCACTTTCCTTTTTATAAGTCAGCAGGTTGCTTCCCCATAAATTCACCCTTGGAGAACTCAGGTCAATGCCCTTTATAGTGTTCTTGATGGCGAAGTAATCCTCATTCTTCATCTGAATATTACGCCCTGATTTCATTCCCTGATAAGGAAGACTAGTTTGGCCGTTCCATATCCAAATGGTATTGGTAGCTGAAGTTCTGAATTCTTTGTTCACTCCATTCTGCAATCCATTACCTGACCCCAGCAGAATAATCAGCATAAAAATACCCCAAGCCACGCTAAAGCCCGTCAAGAAAGTACGTAGCTTATTTTGGCGTATAGTGCTCAGTATTTCGTTCCATTTATCAAGGTCAAACATAGCAACCGGGTATAATTAAAGTGAGTGACCATTCAACTGTTCCTTCTCAATCATTCCGTCTTTCAGATGAATGATCCGCTTTGTCATGTGAGCAATATCGTTTTCATGAGTAACGATGATGATGGTAATTCCCTCATCATTGATCTCTTTCAATATATTCATCACCTCATAACTGGTAGCTGTATCGAGTGCTCCCGTAGGTTCATCGGCAAGTATAATCTTCGGTTTTGAAATCAGTGCTCTGGCAATAGCAACACGCTGCTTCTGACCTCCCGATAATTCATTGGGCATGTGTTCAGCCCATTCAGCCAATCCCATACGTTCAAGGTACTCCATGGCTATCCGGTTCCGCTTTTTCCTGCTTACATTTTGATAATACAGGGGCAAGGCAACATTTTCAAGTGCATTCTTGAATGAAATCAGGTTGAAGGACTGGAAGACGAACCCGATGTACTTATTGCGAAGTCCGGCTGCTTTGGTTTCACTCTGATTGCGTATGAGCGTTTTGTCGAGGAAGTACTCCCCGTTGTCATATTCATCCAGAATACCCAGGATATTCAGCAATGTTGATTTACCGGACCCCGAAGGCCCCATGATGGAGACAAATTCACCTGAATCAATCTTCAGATCGATTCCTTTCAACACATGAAGCGAATTATGCCCTGTGATATACGACTTATTGATGTCCTTTAGTTCAATCATCCTGTTTTGAAAAATAAAGGCTGTACATTTATTATGCCAAAATTTTATAGTATTGGTTATTAACACCTTACAAAATCTCTTTTTGCAGCCATTCTAATGGATTGTCCACCAGTGAACAGCAGCTTTTAAAACCGTGCACTCCAACAGTTCCCATATCCCGGGGTCGGTTCAGAACCAGATTCGGTTCGCATCCTTGCTACACAGGGATCTGGTCAAACTCGGATCATGTTCGCATCCAGGCTGCATTATGACCTGGTCTGATTTGAATCAGAGCTTCATTTAAACCAAATCAGAACCAAATTTAAGCTAAATATAAGTCGAATCAAAGTAAAATCAGAGCCGATTCCAAACAAAGTTACTACCA
>JBAXYX010000313.1:0-2530 GCA_041670625.1 Lentimicrobiaceae bacterium
CCTTTTTCAGCTTTCATTCACATTCTTTGCTAAAAGGGTTGAGAGTAAAGCCAGGAAATTTGCCAATAATGAGGTTGCTGTAAAACAGGCAAAAGAGTTAGCAAAAGGTAATTCAGCTCTTGAGTTGACCATACTTGACTCTATTGTAAAAGCCAGGGAAAGTTATTACCTGGACTCAGTAGCTAACCAGCCGGTATATAATATTCTAGTAAGGAAATATACCTACAAGGAAGTAAAAGAACGTGAATTAGTCCTTGGGCTTGACCTGAAAGGCGGTATGAACGTTACAATGGAAGTATCGGTTGCTGATATTGTAAAAGCCTTGTCAGATAACAGTACTAATCCGGTCTTTACTGAAGCATTGCAAAATGCTATAGAGAAGCAAAAGAACAGCCAGGAAGATTTTGTTACCCTCTTTGGCAAGGAATTTGAAAGAATTGACCCTAACGCTCAATTAGCTGCTATTTTCAATACAGTTGATTTGAAAGACAGGGTTAAATTCAATTCCACTAATGCTGAAGTTCTTAAGGTAATAAGGGAAGAAGCTAATGGTGCAATTGACCGTACGTATAATATTTTACTTACACGTATTGACCGTTTTGGTGTAGTATCACCCAATGTTCAGAAACTACAAACTGCCGGCCGTATTCTTGTTGAAATGCCAGGTATTAAAGATCCTGAACGCGTTCGTAAACTTCTGCAGGGAAGTGCTCAACTTGAATTCTGGGAAACCTACCAGTTTGCTGATATTGTTCCGTTTTTTGAAGACGCCAACAAACGCCTGGCTTCAATTGGTGAAACAGTAACTGACAGTACTAAACTTGATAATTTAGCTGCCGATACTACCAGTCAGGTTTCAAATGCTGATACAACCCAGTTAGCTAAAGATACTGCATCATCATTGCTTGATAAAATCAGTGATACTTCAGCAGCAACTAAACAACAGAAGTCTTTTGAAAAGTATGCTCAGGAAAATCCTCTGTATGCTTATCTGAACCCTGCTATTTTCCCGGATAAAAGCGGTAAATATTTTCCCGCACAAGGTGCTACTTGTGGATACGCAATGATAAAAGATACATCTCGGGTTAATGATTTACTTGCTAAAGTTAAAAACGTATTTCCCAGAGATCTTAGACTAGCCTGGACAGTTAAACCTGAAAAGACCAGACCTGATGTTCTTGAACTTGTAGCCTTAAAAGTTACCAGCCGTGACGGGAAAGCTCCATTAGGTGGTAATGCCGTTGTGGATGCACGCCAGGATTATGATGCTAATGGTAATGTTGAAATTACCATGTCAATGAACAATGAAGGCGCAAAAACATGGAAAAGGTTGACTGCTGATAATATCGGGAACCAGATAGCCATCGTTCTTGATGGTTATGTTTATAGCGCACCCCGAGTTAATGATGAAATCCCTAATGGACGTTCTTCTATCTCAGGAAACTTTTCTATTGAAGAAGCACAGGACTTAAGTAATATCCTGAAAGCAGGTAAGCTTCCGGCTCCTGCACGTATTGTTCAGGAAGAAGTTGTAGGTCCGTCTTTAGGTCGTGAATCTATTAATGCAGGTCTGTTTTCATTTATTGTAGCTTTCATTCTTGTACTGCTGTACATGTCATTGTATTATAACCGTGCTGGTCATGTTGCTGACCTTGCCTTAGTAACCAATATCTTCTTCCTGATGGGAATCTTATCATCTTTGGGAGCGGTACTTACACTACCGGGTATAGCGGGTATTGTGCTTACCCTTGGTATGGCTGTTGATGCGAACGTTATTATTTATGAGCGTATCAAGGAAGAGCTAAGGGCTGGTAAAGGAATGCGATTAGCCATAACTGATGGTTATAAAAATGCATATTCTGCTATTATCGACGGTAACGTAACTACCCTGCTCACTGGTATTGTTCTTTATATATTTGGTTCAGGTCCAATCCAGGGATTTGCTACAACACTTATCATTGGTATTATTTCTTCCGTCTTTACAGCAATCTTCATCTCGAGGATAATCTTTGAACATTGGTTAAAACGTAGTAAACCCATCACTTTTGACAACTCACTTACCAGGAATGCTTTTACCAATATCCACATTGATTTCATTTCAATAAGGAAAATTCTATATTGGGCATCATGTATTGTTATTGGAATCGGTATCATTTCACTCGTATTCAAAGGATTGAGTTATGGTGTTGATTTTACTGGTGGTCGTACTTTTGTAGTAAGGTTTGATCAGGATGTTAAAACAAATGATGTCAGGGAATTATTATCTAAACAATTTGGTGAAGCTCCTGAAGTTAAGACTTTTGGAGGTAACAACCAGGTTAAAATTACAACAAAGTACATCATTGAAAATGACTCAAGGACTGCCGACAGTGTCGTTGAAGCTAAATTATATGCTGGTGTTAGAGGACTTTACAAAAGCCCGATTACACAAGAACAATTTACTTCTGACAGTGAAACTAAAACTATAGGACGTTTAAGTTCACAGAAAGTAGGGCCTACCATAGCTGATGACATTAAACAAGGTGCTGTA
>JBAXYX010000314.1:0-2526 GCA_041670625.1 Lentimicrobiaceae bacterium
ACAAACAAGAAAAAAAATAAAATAATAACAAGTTAAAACAATCCAAACAATGAAAAAATTATCAATCGTTATCGCATCTTTATTAGTAATGACTTTAAGTGGAAACGTAATGGCAGATGGTGGAAGCACTTCAGCTGTTAATGCTAATGCTACAGCAACAATTGTAACTCCAATTAAAATTACAGAATCCGGAACTTTAGATTTCGGAAAATTAGCTTCTAGTACAGCTGCTGGAACTGCAGTTTTAACTCCTGGTAATATATTAGATGTAGATGGTGGTATTACAGAAGTCTCTACTAGTTCAACTGCAGTTCCAACTTATACGGTAACAGGTGAATCAGGTGCCTTATATACAGTAACACTACCAGGGAACAATGTTGTTACCCTAAAAATGACAGGTGCTGATGATATGGCCGTCACCGATTTTACTACCAGCCTTTCTGGTGAACTTACTAGCCAAACATTAACCGGTGGATCAGTAACTTTTCAGGTTGGTGCCACTTTGAATGTCGGGATAAGTCAAGCAGCAGGCACTTACATTGGAACATATGATGTAACCGTAGCTTATAACTAATTCAATCCCAAATCCAATGATAAAGAAGGGTGCCTCAAAACACCCTTCTTCTTTTAAACAGAATTTACATACCCATTACTACAGTTACTAATTCATAAATATAAATTCATGACCCGCAAGCTAACAACCATAGTATTGATTCTGATGGCCTTTACCGGTAAGGTTTGGTCGCAGGCATCAATCACCGGCCAGGCATATGCGGAAGTGATTCCTGCCCTGACAGCTTTTGAAAACTCACAGTTGCATTTCGGCAAGTTTTCACCAGAGGTAGGTGGCGGACAGATAGTTCTTACACCTGAAGGGATTCGTACCGCACAAGGTTCGGTGATACTGAGTGGCGGCAATTCTGAACCGGGTAAGTTTATCATTACCGGCGAAGAAAATGCTTCGTATACCATTCAGTTACCGGCTACCTCCGCTCAATTACAGCATCATGGCAGCAATAAAACCATGATAGTTAATAATTGGGAATCCAATCCACCGGCAGGTACGGGTACAGGGGTCCTGACAGGAGGTACCCAAACAGTTTCTATTGGAGCCACGCTCATCATCGGTTCATTGGAAGATAACCCGGTTGGGGTATACACAGGAACTTACAGTCTCACTTTCGCTTACAACTAAAAAGCAAATAACGGGTACTGCTTTTACAATCAGTGCCCGGTATTTGCAACAATTAACAATTTTCCGTACGTTTGATAAATTTTATAAATCAAATCTCATGCAGAAAATAAAATCCGGTTTAATAAATGCACTTGTAACAATAGCCCTCTTTTCAGGCATTTCACCATTTGCAGCCTTTGCCCAGGGTGATTTGCTCATAACCCCCCGCCGCGTAGTTTTTGAAGGGAACAAGCAATCACAGGAGCTTACACTGGCTAATACCGGTATTGATACGGCTAAATATAATGTTTCCTTTGTTCAGTACCGCATGACTGAATCAGGAGCCTTTGAACAGATTACAGAACCCGATTCGGGACAATACTTTGCTGACAAGTTTTTACGGGTATTCCCGCGTAGCGTTACGCTTGCTCCTAATGAAGCACAGGTAGTAAGAATGCAATTCCGCAAGAGGCCTGACATGCTACCCGGTGAATATCGTTCACACCTCTATTTCCGTGCTGTTCCTAAAGAAAAGCCATTAGGAGAAGATGAGCTAAACGATACCACTTCTATTGGCATTCGCCTGATTCCTATTTTTGGTATCACTATTCCGATCATTGCTCGCGTGGGTGAGCTGCCACTGAATGTCGGTTTAACCGATTTAACTCTGGATACAAAAAGTGATACTATTCCAAATCTTGCCATTACTTTTACGCGTACAGGTGATAAATCAGTATTCGGAGATCTTATAGTTAACTGGATAGCCCCTTCAGGCGAAAGTATTGAAGTAGGGATTGTAAGAGGTATTGCTGTGTACACACCCAATAAAATAAGGCGTTTCAACATGAAATTGCGAAATCTGAAGACCGTTGATTACAGCCGTGGGAAACTCATAGTAAAATACCAGGCACCTAACGATCTGAAATCTGAAGTGTACGCTGAACAGGAATTAATCATTAAATAAGACTTTCTTAACCTAATGAACTACGAAACCGGTAACCCTGCAATATCAAAACCATCATTAAGCATGATGAATGTGCTTTTTGCTATGGGGTTTATTGTTTTCATGTTTGTGAATTTTCCCAATGCAAAAGCTCAGAATTCAACTACCTTCAACACTCCCGGCAATAGTACTTATACCGTTCCGGCAGGAGTAACCCAAATAACCGTTGAATGCTGGGGTGGTGGTGGCGCCGGTGGCGGTGTCAGTAAGAAAGGCTCAGGCGGTGGTGGCGCCGGTGGGGCTTATGTCAGAAGTATTATAGATGGAGAACGGGATGAAGAATATAAAATTCATGTTGCCGAAACAAAAGAAGGTTCCACCGGCAATGTATCAGGAAATAAAGGAGACG
>JBAXYX010000315.1:0-2512 GCA_041670625.1 Lentimicrobiaceae bacterium
AAGCAATTTGTTTAATCCTTCACTGCTGTCAAGTAAACCAGATTCTTTCTTATATTTGTCCATGGAAAAGTTTGTTTAAAAGTTTGACTTCTTTTATTTCTCAAAAATAGTGATTATCAATGATATAACAAACTTTTCCTATTTTTTTATGAATTATTCAGGCTAAATGCGTTAGTAGAAATGACAGGATCATTTCTACTAATCATTTTTATGAATTATTATTGTCAACCATGAACACAACCAATCAGGCTCCTCTCAATTTCGCACTCATAGGTGCAGCCGGGTATGTCGCCCCAAGGCATATGAGGGCAATCAGGGACACCGGGAATAACCTCATTGCAGCGCTCGACAAATTTGACAGCGTTGGTATCATTGATAGCTATTTTCCACAGGCTGATTTTTTTACAGAACCCGAAAGGTTTGACAGGCATCTCGACAAATTACGCCGCAGAGGAGAACATAAAATCGATTATGTAAGTATTTGCTCCCCAAACTACCTGCACGATGCACATATTCGGTTAGCTCTACGAAACCAGGCAAATGCCATCTGTGAAAAACCATTGGTACTTAACCCGTGGAATGTGGATGCATTGACTGAAATCGAAAAAGAAACCGGTAAAACTATTAATACCATTCTTCAGTTACGACTGCATCCCGCTATTATCGCTCTTAAACAACAGGTAGAAAATGCCCCCGCAGATAAAATATTTGATATCGATCTTACCTATATCACCAGCCGTGGTCGTTGGTATTTCATCAGTTGGAAAGGCGATATTGAAAAATCAGGAGGGATGGCCACAAACATTGGAATCCACTTCTTTGATATGTTGATTTGGATATTTGGCGAGGTTCAAAACAGCGTGGTTCATAGGTCTGAACGTGATAAAACAGCAGGCTTCCTTCAGCTTAAACGAGCCAGGGTACGTTGGTTTTTGAGTATTGATGAAAAATCACTGCCTGAAATAGCTATAAATGCAAACAAACGAACCTATCGCTCCATCTCCATTGAAGGGAAAGAGTTTGAATTCAGCGAAGGCTTCACTGACCTCCACACCATTTCATACAGACAAATCCTCAATCACCAGGGCTTTACTATTAATGACGCTCTCCCAAGCATCGTGCTGACCCATAACATTCGGAATGCCGGTATTACAGAACTAAAGGGCGATTATCACCCGTTCCTCCTTAAAAAGTAGGTCCACAATAGTGAAATCTCCATTGTCGAATAGCTTTTATTATAAATAATAGCCATAATTAAGCGTCCTCATAGTGAATTTGCCCATATGTGAAAGTGCCTCCTGTGTAAAGTGCCCCTTTTGTGAAGTATCCAAAGGTATTTAGCCTTTTTGGTATAGTGTAATGACTAATTTAAGATTCAATGGTAGCGCTGACCAGCATGGTCGGCGGCTTATGGAGGTGGCGCTTTACGGTACATAAATTGGCTGCATTGACCACCGCATCCTTGTATTTTTCAGGAAACCCGGCCGGCAGGTAAATTTTAATATCTATAGTACTCACCAGATGTGTTTCCTTGTCCGTTATTGTTTCCAGTTCCAGCCTGATGCCATAAGTGGGTATACTGCGCTGATCACAGAATGACCTGACGTAAAAACCTGCACAGGTACCCAACGAAGCGACAAACAGGTCAAAAGGTGCCGGAGCTGATCCTTCACCACCAACTTGTACCGGTTGATCTGTCACAATGTGATATCCCTTATAATCTGCAACAACCTTCTTCTTGCCTTCAAATGTAATTTTCATATTGCGTTCCTTTAATTGTTTACTTGTCTGCTTTTTGATAGTTTTTACCTTATTCCCAAAAGCTTTCACCTATCACCCGGGCAGTTTCATTCACCCCAACAAGGTATACCCCTTTATGTTTCAATCCCGGCAGCTTCATTCCCCTGTTAAGTCACACCCCCGACATGTTTCATTCAGCAGGGTGGCTTCACTCCGGTTAGCTTCACCCCGGGCATGGCTTAAACCATTATATATAGGTAAAGTTCACTTCTTTCAGGAATTTATCCTCCAGTATTCTGGCTATCCGCTTAACAACGGTCCTGCGTATTTCAAGTTCAACCGGCAGACTGGGATCCTGGTGGGCAATATTAATCCTGGTTCCTACTACAAAGTTAATTTCATCGCTCTCAATCAACATCTGCACAATTCGGTCAGCCGGTCCTTTGGTTAACCGGGTGCTGTTGCTGTATTTCTTGAGTATTTCAGTAACCTTACCCAATGTCAATATTCCCTCTGTTACCAGGTCAACGCCATCCATGAGTGAAATGGGGGGTAAATCAGGATCGTCAAAATCAAAGGTGTCCACAATTTTCCTGTCCAGTTCCCGCGCAATAATGTCCCCGGTTGTAGCGCCACATATAATTTTCCTGCCTTCAAATTTTTCAATCTTTTGCGCAAGGATCTTATCATTGCTATCCTCAAACGGCGGACCGGTACAGATGAGGAGTTTCCGGGGCTGGCGAAAATAGATTACGGCACAACTGGTATCGTC
>JBAXYX010000316.1:0-2508 GCA_041670625.1 Lentimicrobiaceae bacterium
ATAGATTTCATTGGTTGAAGGATCGCAACTCATATCCTGAGCATAATTTGCATTAAACCCAAGAGGAGCAAGTGATGTCCATGCACCCGTTGCCAGGTTAATGGTACCAAATTCATCGGTGGTCACGTTAACTGCATAACCAATACCATCGTTATCTATTTCAAAAGCAATAAATCCTGATATACCTGCTGAGCCAACGTTTGTTGTAGCTCCGGTAGCAAGATTGATTGTTTGTAAAGTACCATCCAATGCCAAACCGTACATTAATTCGTTTTGAGCATTATATGAAATACCTACAAATGCGCCGGTTGTGCCAATGGCTGTATATGCACCGGTAACAGGGTCGATAGTCAGAAAGTTGTTGCCGGCATAATTAACGCCATACCAGGTGTCATTAGCCCAATCTGCTGCCATTATAAAAGCATTGGTGCCTGTAACAGCACTGCCAAATCGGGTAATAGTGCCGGGAGCGTTCAATATAAATGAGCCCGGACCTTTATCTAATGAACTTGATCCGACTGATGCTACATAGCAATAAGCTAAATCACCAGGATCACGCATTTGCATGTTGTTGTCAGTTGCATAAGGAGCAGCATGAGGAGCTATTCCTGCTGAAACAGGTTCATTTACTTCAGGTAAATTACCTCTTACTGTAAGATAGTCAGGATATTGATGAGCCGGAGCGTCTTCAGGAAATACAATTTCTGCATTCCATGCAAGAGGTCCACTACCATTATTTACTATACTAAGTGCTCCATCCAAATATTCGTTTGGATTAAGATTAACCGTATAAGGGTTAGGAGTTATAGCCATGGAAGGCTGGGTCAATGAAAAATTCTGATAGGTAGTCGTTGCTTCTGCAACAACCAATCCTTCAATAGTTGAAATGTTGAAACCGGCTTTACCCGCTGACAACGTATAAGAACCAATAAAAACATCACTTAATATGTAAGATCCGTTAGGTTCTGATGTAGCCGTATAGTCTTCATATTCGCCTTGTGCTACAACCGTTGCACCCGACATCGGAACGCCGTATGCATTGGTGATAAAGCCCTGGATAGTTCCGGTAGGAAGATTGATTTCAGGTTCAAGAAATAAACGGATGTTAGGCCTTTCAGTCTTTGCACTACCGTCTATAAAAGAGCAACCACTTCCAGTATCCGAATATTCTTCCCACATCATATTCGGGACGGTTTCTGAGTATATAGAAGTAGAACCGGAATAGGCTGTATTGTCAAAACAGGTACTGATCAATACATTGGAAACGCCATCCCATACAAACGGGGTGGTGAAATTAACGGTTTGCCATCCGGTACCTGGAACTGCATAAGTACCTGAATAAACGGTGGTAAAGCCTGAAGTAACCATAGAGGTTAAGGTAGACGATGAATAATTTTGGATACCAACGGTAAAATTATTCATAGGGAATGAGTTAGTCTCTACAACATTAAAGGCATAACCTGTAATATCACCGGCTACTCCGCCTGCTGCAGTAATCTCAGCAGCAGTATACAGAATTTCCGAATGATTATCCATGTATATCGTAAAGTATGGGTGTGAGAATGCATTATTAACAGGTTGTCCCAACTGAATAGTTATGGGAGTTGTTGAAGGAGCTTTGACTCCCGAACCAGTTTGTGCAAATACGCCCAACCCAACAAACATACACAGAAGCATAATCAGCCATGGTTGCCTGAATTTGAATTTGGTAGTGTTTTTCATTAAAAAAATTGGATTTAATTTAGTCAAATTAATAGTTGAAATTAATGAGTGATACTAGTAAAATATTGTAAAACCTGATGAATCAGCAGATCAGATTAATGATAAAACCAATCAGTGAATACCTCGGGTTAAATTAATAAAACCAGTTAATTGAAATAGAAATGTGAATAAGTAAAATAAAATCAGTTAAACGGTGTGATATCAGAACTTCAGCAGTAGGGTCAAGCATCATTAACAGTAAGATCAAGTATCATTTGCAGCGGCATCATCTGATCACCGGGCAGTAAGATCAATAATCATAAACAGTAAGATCAAGCAACAACAGCAGTCGGAACAAATTCATCAGGCGATCTGATTTTTAATAGAATAACCCTTGACGGGCTTGGAACCAATCTCTTCGGAAATTTAAAAACCCACTAAAAATGAGAAATTAAATCCTGATAATTTTTGCATATTAGTTAAGCATTCCTTTCCCTTTGTGTACCTCCTTCCTTCTATAAATATATTTAGTATATATATCAATCGCTGTCAAAGCACCAATTTAAAAGAAAAACGACAACCCTTATAATACAGACAAAAAAAACGGGTTTTACCCTAAACAATTCGTAACTTTTTTTAACTTTTTTTTAAGACGGGTAAAAACAATACCCTGTTATCCTCCCCTGCCTTTTGAATATTACGTGCGAGAATATCACAATGGCTGATAAATGCATTATGGGCTGCTGTTCTTTCGGCATCCATTTCTGCCCGTAACTCCGTTGAGCTGAGGTACCAATCAGTTCTGAT
>JBAXYX010000317.1:0-2501 GCA_041670625.1 Lentimicrobiaceae bacterium
AACTACTTAAGTACCACACATTTGACTTGAAGGCAGGCACACTGCTATATAGGAGTAGAATTTGTGAATCTCCAATAGGATTACCGGCAATAGAATTAGGAGCACCAAATTCAGGAAAGGCAATTGATGGAGTTGAGTACATCAGTGCCATGCATGAGGGAGGAGTAAATTACGCATTTTTTGATCAATCGAAGTTCAAGTTAATAGCTTCATCTACAAAAGAAGTCAAAAAGGTTTTAATAGAAACAGGATTAGCTAACCAGTAAATTGGTTGGTTGATGACCGCAAAAAAATACCTATATCTGCACCTCAATTTAAAACATTCATTGCCAAAAGCAGAATTAAAGATAATACAACCTACAGGCTTTCAGTAATGCAGCACACTTGGTGGGAGTTTCTATATCTTTCCTCCTATATTCAAGTCACTAATGCAACTTAAATAGAGAAAAGATGAGTTCGGCGAAAGCTACCTTAATGCTTTATCCAGTACGCTACTTTAATAGACATCATTATAGGCAATCAACAGGTTAACATCCGTTACCGCATTTTAATAACTTTGTTCCCAGTTTCAAATCTTTACCATGGAAATTATCAATCGCGAATTCTTAAATCAGCTATCTAGGAAAGCATCCAAAAATGAAAGGCTCAGGATCAATCACAACTTCCATCAATCGCCGGATGCTCCTTCACAGAGACTTTTGAACGCCATGGAACCGGGTACGCGGATACCGGTCCACAAGCATGATCATACCGCTGAAACATATGTCCTGCTGAGTGGCAGCATCAGGGTTGATTTTTATAATGCTGAAAACGAAGTTTCAGAATCAGCGGTGCTTGATCCGAAACAAGGAACGTATGGTATCAATATTCCCGCCGGACAGATCCACTCGTTGGAAGTGCTGGAACATGGTACCGTGATATTTGAATGCAAGGATGGACCGTATGTGGCTATTAAGTAATGAGTGGTGAGTTCTTGGTTCTTAACGCTGAACGCGGCTGAGGTGAAGTCATCCCGGCTTCCGGGGTTAGCTTCTTTTACTCTATTTGCCGGAACTGCCCAAAAAAGGCATCTTGATTTTTGAGTGCAAGGATGGGCCGTATGTGCCAAACTTTAAAGCAAATGATCGCCGTTTCTTAAAGTAAAACTTCGCCATTTCATAAAGTTGTAGTATATTTGTATCATAAGACAACCGATTACAAAATGGAAAGTAATATAATTTATATACCGAGAATTTGCGATAGCTTACTCAGCAAAAAGATGAGATCATCAGGTGCTGTATTGGTAATCGGCTGCAAATGGTGTGGCAAAACGATGACAGCTACACAGATGGCCAAAAGTATTCTATATATGCAAGATCCGGATAAATCTGCCGCATTAATGGTTATGGCGGATACCAAACCGTCAATTTTACTTAAAGGTGATCATCCCCGACTGATTGATGAGTGGCAAATGGCTCCGGTATTATGGGATGCTGTGAGATTTGAGGTAGATAAGCGTCAGGCAGTTGGACAATTCATTCTGACAGGATCATCTGTGCCAAAAGACAATGCGACTGCGCATACCGGCACTGGCAGAATTTCTCGTTTACTGATGCGTCCTATGAGTTTATATGAATCAAAAGAATCCAATGGAGAGGTGTCGGTAAAGGCACTATTTGATGGGGAGCAAGACATCTCAACCACATCGCAGATGTCTATTGACCAAATAGCTTATGCAATTTGCCGGGGAGGATGGCCTGCATCCATAACTCTCCCAAAAGAAGATGCACTCCAAATGTCAAGGGATTATGTGGATGCTATAATCAATCAAGATATATCGAGAGTGGATGGTGTTGAAAAGAATCCGGAAAGAGTACAATTATTGCTTCGTTCCTTAGCAAGGAATGTGGCAACCATGGCTTCAAATACGACTATCTTACAGGATGTAGTTTCTAATGATATGTCTATCTCTGCTCCAACTCTGGAAGTATATCTGAATGCGTTAAGAAGGATTTTCGTAATTGAAGACCAACCGGCGTGGTTGCCTGCCATGCGCTCAAAAAGCGCCATTCGCACCTCTTCAAAACGTCATTTCGTAGATCCTTCAATTGCTACAGCCACATTGCGAACCAGTCCTGAAGGATTGTTAGAGGATTTTAACACGTTTGGATTTCTCTTTGAATCACTTTGCACACGCGATATGCGGATATATCTTCAGGCCAACGATGGTGATGTTTACCACTATCGGGATAAAAATGGCCTCGAATCAGATATGATTGTCAGTCTGAGAGATGGCCGCTGGGCAGCTATTGAAGTAAAGCTGGGCAACAAACAGATTGAAGATGCTGCCCAAAATCTAAAAAAATTGGTTGATAAAGTTGACATGGACAAAATGGGTAAACCTTCTTTTCTAATGGTGCTTACCGGTGGTGAATATGCTTATCGCCGTAAAGATGGAGTGCTTGTTGTTCCCATAGGATGCATGAAGGATTAATATCAGGTATAGTCATCCCCACCGGGCA